>JBKHAH010000019.1:0-41711 GCA_046542995.1 Bacteroidales bacterium | reverse complement strand
ATGCTACTTAAAGCAAAACTCTCGTCCCGTAGGGACGACATATTTTTTCCCCGGAAAATAGTGATTATTAATATAAAATCCCAGTACCCATGGCAAATAAATTCTGTTAAGCTTTCCCGAATTAATTCGGGTTATAGAATCTAACTCGGGATTAACCTAAATTCTGTGAGGGTGTCTAAAAAGCAATCGCTCCTCTTTAGTCGGTGACGGGTGTATTTGAATTACTGCCATTAATCCATTATGCCAAAAAAAAAATTGAACACGCTCTCGTAATGATGAAGCTTTTGAGACTTTTTAGCAACCCTTAAAAATCAGACTAAATTGTATTACAGGCTAAAGTTCAAGCGACATTTGCGATGCGCTACCACCATCCTCGTTTTTGTTTTGCTCTTTCTCCTGAGGAATCTCCTCGTCTTCACCCTCTTTAGCAAGTGGCTCAATAAATTTCACATCCTTAACAGTGTAGTTTGAAACACGCTTACCCTTAGCCCTAACGCTCTTGGTAGCTATGAACTCCTCTACGTCAATCTCCTCCGGATCTCGCTTGGCATGTTTCCCTCCAAAGGTTACTTGAATGCACGGGAATTTATCGTCGTTAATTGCCACCAAGTAGGATTTGCCCCCGTTGGCAATGAAGTTTTGCGGGCGCTCGGTTGGCTCAAAGGTGAATCTTTTTATGTAGAAGAACTCCTGCTCACCATCGAAGTAGGTTGCAGTAAATACTTTGTTCTCGTCAAATTTTTGTATAAGAAGAACGTTGTCCTCAAAATGGGTAGATGGGTCAAATCCCGTTAGGTAGTATTCTCCGTCTTTATTCACCACCAGCAACCTGTCGCTACTTTGGAATTCGCCAATGTACTCACCACGGTTATCGTTGTTTATGCGGAACACATCCCAATCGAACCAAACCTTGATTCCGCCAAGAGTGCTACCAATCTTCTCTTTAACCTGCACTTTATGGATGGCGTAGCGCGTAAAAATATTACCCTGCGATTGCTTGCCTTTAATTGCCAGTTGGCTAAAATCCAGCTCCATAATAAGATTCCGTAGGCGTGGCCTTGGTTTTAAGAAAACCTTAAGTATTTCTGCCTCTCCGTTGGGGTTACGACTAAAGTATAGTATTTGCGACCCTTCCGTCCCCTTTGTTATATCGTACTCCTTATCGCGGGTAATACCTGTAATGGCACATCGTTTCATCATTATTGCTCCGTTGCGCCCATCCCGATATAGTATGTTGTAGGTGGTTCTTGTATCGTTGCGCTTAAATACAGCGATACTCTCAATACCCTTTCCAACAAAAGCCTTTTCCTGCACTCTGGTTATAACGTACTTTCCATTCTTTAGGAAGACTATCACCTCGTCAATATCGGAACATTCGCTAACGTACTCATCCTTCTTAAGTGCGGTGCCAAAGAAACCCTCCTCGCGATTTACGTACAATTTTTGGTTGGCAACAACAACCTTGGTGGCCTCAATGGAGTCGAAGCTGCGGATTTCGGTTTTTCGCTCCCGACCCTTCCCGTACTTCTTCTTAATCTGCTGAAAATAGTTAATGGTGTAGGCTACAATATTGTCAAGGTGATTTTTTACCTCAACCATTTCATCTTCAATGCCCTTTATCTGATCCTCGGCTTTAAAAGAGTCGTATTTTGAGATGCGCTTTATCTTAATTTCTGTTAGTTTGATAATGTCATCGCGGGTAACCTTGCGGCGAAGCAGCTTCTTGAAGGGCTCAAGACCACGGTCTATGGTTTCGATTACGGCCTCCCATGTTTCGCACTCCTCAATGGTAATATAGATGCGATTTTCAATAAATATTTTCTCAAGCGATGACATGTGCCACTGGCTTTCCAATTCACTCAACCTAATTTCCAGCTCGCGGGTAAGTAGATGCTTTGTGCGCTCAACCGAAGTCCTAAGTATCTCTTTAACTCCCATAAACTGCGGTTTGTTATCGAAAATTACGCATGAGTTGGGAGATATTGATACTTCGCAATCGGTGAAAGCGTATAGCGCATCAATAGTTTTGTCAGGTGAAATATCAGGCGAAAGGTGAACGTGTATCTCAACGTGCTCGGCCGTATTGTCGTCAATCTTTTTTATTTTGATTTTGCCCTTCTCATTAGCCTTAATAATTGAGTCGATAAGGGTGGTTGTGGTTTTGCTAAAAGGTATCTCTGTTATTACCAGCGTTTTTCTGTCGAGTTTTTGAATCTTGGCTCTAACCTTTACAGCGCCACCACGCAGGCCATCGTTATAGCGGGAGCAATCCATGTATCCTCCCGTGTGGAAGTCGGGGTAAAGTTCAAAATCCTTGCCCTTAAGGTGGGCAACGGCAGCGTCAATTAGCTCGTTAAAGTTATGGGGTAATATTTTTGATGCTAATCCAACCGCAATACCCTCAACCCCCTGTGCCAAAAGCAAGGGGAATTTTATTGGTAGGGTAACAGGCTCCTGATTCCTGCCATCGTAGCTGAGCATCCACTCGGTGGTTTTGGGGTTGAAAACCACATCGAGCGCAAATTTTGATAGGCGTGCCTCAATATAACGTGGGGCGGCTGAACCGTCGCCGGTAAGGTTGTTACCCCAGTTTCCCTGCGTATCTATAAGTAAATTCTTCTGACCTAGCTGTACCAGCGCATCGCCAATGGATGCATCGCCATGTGGGTGGTACTGCATGGTGTAACCAATTATATTGGCAACCTTGTTGTACCTGCCATCATCCAGGCGTTTCATGGCATGGAGTATGCGTCGCTGTACGGGTTTTAGCCCGTCGTCGAGGTGCGGTACGGCACGCTCCAAAATAACGTACGATGCATAATCGAGAAACCACTCCTTGTACATTCCCGTTACCTGCACCTTTTTAGTGCCTTCGCCTGTTAAACGAGCGATACGCTCGTGCTCCTCAGGAGTCGTTTTCTTCGAACCCTTCCCGTTCATTAAGTCTTTGGCCTCAAAATCGTCGAATTGCATTGTCTGTTATAATGATAAAAATTGTAAAACGTAACTGTTAATGGCAATCTTGCTATGCTATTGCCTCTTCCTCAACTTCTTCGGGGGTGTTACTAAGCGAATCTTCTGTTTCTACCAGTTCCTCGTCTTCTGCAATTATCCCCTCAACCTTAAGGTTTTCAATTATGAACTCTTGTCTTTCGGGAGTATTTTTTCCCATGTAGAATGATAGCAGGTCGGCAATCATATCTTGCGATGATATTCGAACTGGGTCGAGCCTGATATCCTCACCAATAAAATTTTTGAACTCATCGGGCGATATTTCACCTAACCCCTTAAAACGGGTTACTTCGCAACTGGCACCCAGCTCTTTTACTGCTTTATCCTTCTCGCTAATGCTATAGCAGTATGTGCTCTTCTTTTTGTTTCTCACCCTAAACAGTGGCGTTTGCAGAATAAAAAGGTGCTCCTGACGAATTAGGTCAGGGAAAAACTGTAGGAAGAATGTAATTAGCAGCAGCCTGATATGCATTCCATCCACATCGGCATCGGTGGCAATTACCACCTTGTTGTAGCGAACGTTCTCAATATCCTCCTCAATGTTGAGTGCTGCCTGCAGGAGGTTAAACTCCTCGTTCTCGTAAACCACCTTTTTAGTTAGACCGTAACAGTTTAGTGGCTTCCCCTTTAAGGAGAAAACTGCCTGGGTGTTTACGTTTCGGCTTTTGGTTATGGAGCCGCTGGCCGAGTCACCCTCGGTAATAAAGAGGGTTGTCTCCATGTTCCGCTGATCCTTATCGCCATAGTGAATTTTACAATCGCGCAGCTTCCTGTTGTGCAGGCTGGCCTTTTTGGCCCTATCCCTTGCCAGTTTCTTAATGCCCGATATGGCCTTGCGCTCCTTTTCCGATTCTTGTATCTTCTTAAGGATGATGTCTGCCGTTTCGGGGTTCTTGTGCAGGTAGTTATCGAGCCATGTTTTTACAAAATCGCCAATAAATTGTCTTACCGAAGGACCTTTTGGCCCTACATCCTTGCTGCCCAGCTTGGTTTTGGTTTGGCTCTCAAAAACGGGTTCCTCAACCCTAATGCTTATTGCGGCAATTATGGATGTTCGTATATCCGACGCATCAAAATCTTTCTTGTAAAACTCACGGATGGTTTTTACAAAAGCCTCACGGAATGCAGTGAGGTGGGTTCCGCCCTGGGTTGTGTGCTGACCATTTACAAAGGCGTAGTAGTCCTCGCCGTAGCTGTTGCCATGCGTAATGGCAAGCTCAATATCAGGCCCCTTAAGGTGTATGGGTGAGTATAGTTCTTGTCCTGAAAGCAGCTCGTTAAGAAGGTCAAGCAATCCGTTTTTCGAAACGTAGCTTTCTCCATTATATTTAATGGTGAGCCCGGTATTAAGGTAGCAGTAGTTGCGTACCATGCCCTCAATGTACTCATCCTGAAAGTTGAACTCACCAAAAAGCGTTTCGTCGGGGAGGAATTCAACGTAGGTTCCGTTGCGGTCCTTTGGGTTGTCAATGTCCTCCTGATTAACAACTTTACCACGGTTAAACTCTACGAGTTTAGATTTTCCTTCGCGGAAACTCTGAATGCGGAATGAAGTTGATAGGGCGTTAACGGCCTTAATACCAACGCCATTTAATCCAACAGATTTTTTAAACACCTTGGAGTCGTATTTTGCCCCAGTATTCATCCTTGATGATACATCTACCAGTTTACCCAAAGGTATCCCCCGTCCGTAGTCACGTACAGATACCTTGTGCTCCGAGATGTTAAGCTCAATGGTTCTGCCGTTGCCCATGGCAAATTCATCAACTGAATTGTCAAATACTTCCTTTAGGAGTACGTATATACCATCGTCGGGCTGGGAGCCATCGCCCAATTTGCCAACGTACATGCCGGGGCGCAGGCGGATGTGCTCGTTCCACTCTAACGTTCTAATGCTGTCTTCTGAATAGGTTCCGTCCATAGTCATTTTTCAAAAAATCTTATCCCAATCAACCTACAAAAATAGCAAATAAAATGCCTTTGCCGAAAAGAGTTTATCAACAGGAAATGAACAGGGTAGCTGTATTGCAAGAATGATAATATGCTGTGTAAAAATGGCTTAAATGATTAGGCGGAGTGAATAAAAAATATCAACATTTTCACGAAATCGAGTGGTGATAATACGTTGAACCTGCCCTTTGCTTTTCACTCTTAGGTCCTTAAACTCCATTGATTTTGTGTTAGGAAAGCCACAAAAAGTAACATTGAAACTTTCATTTAGTTTTTGGGTCCATCACAATAATTTGTACCTAGCCAGATGGAGACCGACTTGATGAGAAAAATGAAAAAATAGGTATAAATTTGTTGTGAATTAAGCTCTAAAACCTTGGTGCTAATAATGAAATGAGATATGATTTTAAATTACATTAACTGGAATCCTGACCCTGAGATAATTAATGTGTTTGGGATTTCGATTAGATACTACGGACTCCTCTTTTCTGGTGGTCTGATAGTATGTCTTTTTATTTTAAATTGGATTTATAAGAGAGAAAATCTTCCTTCAGAGTATTTAGCAAAATTATATGTTTACGGAATAATTGGAGGGCTAGCGGGAGCAAGATTAGGGCACTGTTTGTTCTATGAACCCTCTTACTTCTTGTCAAATCCGATTGAAATGTTTTTACCAATTAGGCTTCTTCCTGAAGGGGGAATAAAATTTATTGGGTATCAGGGATTAGCTAGTCATGGTGGTGGATTGGGATTTCTGGCTGCCCTGTTTTTTTATTCACGGAAAACTAAACACTCAATGATTGATACAATGGATTTGATGGCAGTTGTTGCTCCATTAGTAGGTGTCTTTATCAGATTTGCAAACTTTATGAATTCTGAAATTGTTGGAATGCCTACAACCAGACCCTGGGGGTTTATTTTCGAAAGAGTTGACAATGTCCCTCGGCACCCTGCTCAATTATATGAGGCGATTTCTTATTTGCTGATTTTTGTAATAATGATTTTGCTCTATAAAACTAAACGAGAAAAGCTTAAGAACGGATTTTTCTTTGGATTAGCTCTGGTTTTGATATTTATGGCAAGATTTGTTATTGAGTTTTTTAAAGTAAATCAGGTAAGTTTTGAAGAAGGTATGACTTTTAATATGGGGCAGCTTTTAAGCCTTCCTTACATATTTGTAGGAATTGGATTTATTATATTCGGATTATGGAAGACAAAAAAGCTTGGTGCCCAACAGAGTTAATAAAACATTCCTCCACGGCTATTTAGCTGTATTTTGTACTGCTTGAATACTTTTGTACCTTTACGCTTAGGGAAAGATAATAGCCAACCGATACGATGAAGAGAACCACTCTTATATTGGCTGTAGGATTTGTTCTCCTCTGGAATTCTGGATTTATAGGAGCCGAGTATGGGCTCCCTTTCGCTAAACCTTTCACTTACCTTTTCTGGCGATACCTTGCCTTAACTTTCGTTATTGCTTTTTACTTGTTGATGAGAGGACGTTTATGATGGGTTGGTTAGAAGTTGGCAGCTACTAATATGCTGACTGGCATTTTAGCACAAGGTGTGTGGCTTACTTGCGTACTGTTAGCCTTGGTTTATAATGTTCCGGCTGGAATTGTGGCTTTACTGGTGGCATTGCAGCCTCTTACTACGGGTGCATTATCAGGTTTTGTTTCAGGAGAACAAACAAATTATAACCAATTGCTTTGATTGGTACTAGGTTTTTTTGTTGTGATACTAGCCCGGTTTAACAGAAAAAAAATCCTTCGTTATGGTGAGAGTTAAGAATCTGTCATTGATAGAACCCACCAAAAAAAAATGGGCTAATGGGGTGATGACGGATAAAACAAATACGCTCGTCATCGGGAGGATGAGGAACGAAGGCGAAGTGAACGAACGAAGGGAGTAACATAGCAATCTCATTCAAACTTTACTTTTTTCTTGATAAAAAAGTAGCAAAAAATCAAGGCTTACATCGTGAAATCTTGAACTCTACGGCTGTGCGGATTTGGCTTGCGGAGTGCAATTACTGCGAACGGCCTCTTTTAAACAACCTATATGAATGAGGGAGAGCCGACGCTTTATCGAATGGAATCTTCAGCGTAGCACTCCTTTAGGACTCACCCTGCAATCCGCCCAACTCTTGAGTTTTACGATTTCACGCTGAAGGCCGAAATGGTCTTAACGCCCATCATCGTCTAGCCTAGGAAATCTGTCAAAGGAAGAACCCACCAAAAAAAAATGGGCTTGCTTGGGAAAAAAATATGAAAAAAGTTCGTTTCAAATTTGGTTTTTAACACAGTTCATCGGGAGGGTACTATGCGAAGCGATCTCATGAACGAAGTGGGTAACATAGCAATTTCATCTTTTTTAAAAAAAACAGATTAGCTTCGCTGAGCTCGCAAAGGACTCTCGGTTGCTTCTACCGACAATTAACGTGTGGATCGCAATGACGACAGGAAATCTGTTATTGGTAGGAAGATTTTTCGAGAACGAGCGCAGGGAGAGGTTTAACCCTATTCCATTCTGTTTGTTTTGAGGCTATTAAATTCCCATCGTAAGCTAAAAATGTTTGAGTATCTTGAAAAGCCTACGTTACCCACGTTGGTTAGTGCATAATCCAGAGATATTCCTTTAAACTTGATACCAAGACCAAGGTTGGGCTGCAGGATAACGGAGGTGTTGTCGTTAAACTCCCTAACCTTTTGGATATTATTAATACCTGCCCTCACGAACAGTAAGTCTATGTAACTTAGTTCAATGCCAAGTCTGGGCTCGATGTTGGCAAAACTGGTGGTGATTGGTGTATTTCGCTCCCCATCGAAATGAAATGCTCCGTTAAACTCTGCGAGCAGTTGTATTTTTTGCGAAAGTGCAAAGGCTCTGGCTACACCAAGGGTAAGTTGAGGGGGCGTTATTTCAAGGCTGTTATCTGGTGCTCGATTAAATGTGCTGTCGCCAACAGTGATTTCCAACTCATCAGAATTGAAACTCCATATATTTAGGGTGGTGGTTATATCTCTGAAGTTGGCACCAAACAGCCAGCTGCCACGCTTGTATTGCGCAGCAATATCAACACCAAAACCCCATGCGTTGGCAAACTTGCCCACATTCCGATAGATTATCTTGGCGTTTCCGCCAACTGAAAGACCCAGTATGGGCAGCTTTCTGGCGTAGCTAAGGAGGAATGCATAGTCGGCCACGGAGAACAATTTTAGTCGGTCGTAGCTAAAGTTACCATCGGCATCAACCAGATCGGTTGTGTTGGGAATATCGTCAACGCCAAAACGGATGGCGGTAAACGCCAAAGCTGATGATGTATCAGGCCTATGGGCAACACCCATATGGTTATAGCTGGCCATGCCGGCAAAGTAGCTGGCGTGCATACCACCCACCTCCCAGGTACGCTCCATGCCATTTAGTCCTGCAGGATTCCAGTAAGCCGACTCCACATCAGCACTGTAGGCTACACCTGTATTCCCCATTGCCAACCAACGAGCGCCCACGCCAATGTTAAGAAAATCGTTGCTGTATTTGGCCGTTTGGGAGTATGTTGATATGGCAAAAAGCGAACAGAATGCTATTAAGGCGTACTTTCTCATTTATTTTAATAAGCTTGTGGGCAAAATTACATCTTATTAGTAAAATAACTTACTTTTGCGTTATATTATTGTATTATCATTAAAAGTGCTTTTGTTATGCTGAACCCTATAAAACATATCCCCAATACGCTTACGCTGATAAATCTTGTAGTTGGATGCTTATCCATAGTATCGGCATTTGAGGGGAACCTACTTTTAGCTAGCTACCTAATTCTTGTTGCTGCAGTGTTCGATTATCTGGATGGTTTCTCTGCACGGTTGCTCAAAGCCTTCTCCCCTTTGGGGAAAGAGCTCGATTCGCTTTCCGATTCTGTGAGTTTTGGTGTTGCACCCTCCGTTATCGTTTTTCATTTACTTAAAGATGCTCTGGATATACCTCAGGGCGAAGGTTTTACCAGCGGGCATGCCCTGCTTGCAATTCCCTTTTTAATTGCTGCCTTCTCGGCTTTGAGGTTAGCCAAATTCAATATTGATACACGCCAAACTACCAACTTTATTGGGCTGCCCACTCCTGCCAATGCGCTTCTTATAGCTGGTTTAATTTTAGGTTTGAATAGTCCCTACGCAGCATGGTTCGAGGTTTTAACCGCATCACCAACAGCATTAGTTGTAATGGTGCTTGTTTTGTCGGCCCTGCTAGTATCGCCGGTACCAATGTTCTCGTTAAAAATAAAGGGGTTAAAATTAAAAGAAACATGGCAGCAGTACCTGCTTGCTACTCTTGCTTTAGTGGCCATGATAATGATGGGAAGCGCATCGTTGGCACCAATTATTTTGATTTATTTAGCTATTTCGGTTGTGAGCTGGTTGTTAAAAGTAGATTAAATACTAACAAGCTTATTCTTAACAGCAAACATTATCAGTAATGCCGTGTTTTTTGCGCCCGTTTTGGAGAGGAGTTTACTCCTATGCCCTTTAACGGTAGCTGAGCTAATAAATATTTTTTTCCCAATCTCTTCATTCGTATAACCTTTGCAAATGAGGTTTAGAACATCCATCTCGCGTTTGGTTATACCAAAGGTGTTTTGTGAGGTTTGATAGTTGTTCTGAGTTTCATTAATATTTACAATAATGCTTCTAAGAATTTCGCTAGAGAAGTATGCTTCGCCCTTAGCAACGGTTGAAACGGCCGTAATAACCTCATCGATACCTGATGATTTTTGAATAAATCCTTTAACGCCAATGCATACCATTTGCTGGTAGTAATCGTAATCGCCATGCATTGACAGCACAATAATCTTTGTTTTTGGGTTTATCTCAAGTATTCTTTCTGATGCTTCAATCCCGTTCATTTCAGGCATATCAATATCCATAAGAATAATGTCAGGGTTTAATTCCATTGCCAGTTCAATGCACTCTTTCCCATTCTCTGCCTCTCCTATAATGGGAGCAATCTTTTCAATCTCAAACAAGTTTCTCAACCCTTGCCTAAAAACCTTGTGGTCGTCGGCAATTAGGAGCGTAGTGTCAATTCTATTTGTAATCATAATGATTTAATAATGGTTGTTAGTTAACTATTTGTATCACCAAACGATGTGGTAACTGGTATGGCAATTTTTATTTGCGTTCCTTCTCCCTTAGCAGTATTAATACCAATCTTTCCTCCAAGTGTCTCAATACGATTATTCATGTTTATTATGCCCAATCCCTGTTTTTTTGATAAAACCTCGTTAAGGTTAAATCCCTTACCGTTATCTTTAATGGTTACGTAAAGTATTTCTGATATTAGTTTTATGTCAACAGAAATCTCAGTTGCATCAGCATGTTTAATTGCATTGTTTATACTTTCAGTTGCCACCCGGTAAATGCTTGTTTCTGTCTGGTAGTTCAATCTGGTTTTTAAGTCGTGGCTGAATTTGAAAGATAGGCTTTGGCTCTCCTTAACCCTGTTTATAAAGCTGTTTAGTGCCGATATTAATCCAAAACGGGTTAGGAGGCTCGGGCTAAGATTGTGAGATATTTCTCTTGTACACTTAATAGCTTCCTCAATAGTATCCTCTGCTTGTTTTAAAAGGGTATCCTTTTTACTAATCGTATCGGGGCGCTTTAGCCACTGAAGGTAAAGTTTTGATGTGGAAAGCAAGGGGCCAATACCATCGTGCAGATCCTGCGCGAAGCGGGTTCGTTCTCTTTCCTCGGCCGTTACAATGGCGTTTAGTATTTCGCGGTGCATTTGCTTTTGATGGGTAATATCGGAGAAGAGTAAAATTAATCTGCTTAATATGCCGTTTTTACTAAATACAGGGATAGCTTTTATCATTAGCCACAGGATAGAGCCATTTTTTTGGTTAATTCTAAACTCAAATGTAGATGGGTTAAGAGGGTTAGGGTTATCTGTTTGATTTATAATAAATTCTGTAAAACCCGGAATATCTTCAGTATGAATAGCCCCTAGGTATGTTAGGGGTTTTTGCAGCTGGTCCTTAATGCTAATGTCAAATATCTTTTCGAAAATTGAGTTGGCGTAAACTGTGCGACCTTTGGCATCCAGTATTAGTATCACCTCATTAATATTCTCAAAGAATAGTTCAAACTCCGCATCCTTCTCCTTAAGTTTAAGTTCTAAATTTTTACGGATGGTAATATCCTGAACAGTGCCAACGGTGTAAATTGGCTGCCCTTTTTTATTAAAATGATTTTCTCCCAGCTGGAATATCCATTTCGTTTTTCCGCTTTGGGTTACAATTTGATACTCCAAAGTATATGGTCGCTTTTTCTTTAATGACTGCCTGTATTTCTTTTTAAAGGCAACCTTATCATCGGGTTTCAGGCATTCAATAAAGGAGCTGTAAGTAGGTACATAAGTTTTGGGATTTTTTTCAAAGATTCTATACACCTCATCTGACCACTCTAGATTTTTTGTACGCACATCATATTTCCAGCTGCCAATTTTTGCAATACGTTGCGCCTCGTTAAGCGCGTAGGTTCTCTCTTTAACCTGATTTTCAAGATGATTACGGTATATTTCCAGCTCATCGTTTATCTTCTTTTGCTCTGTAATATCTTCAAACATGCCAATAACTGAAATAATATTGTTGTTGGCATCTAACAGGGGGACTTTGCTTGTGCGAACCCAGGTTGGTTCTCCGTTAACTGCGTTACCTTGCTCCTCAAAATTAAGTTTTGCTTTACCGGTTCTAAACACCTCTAAATCATCGGCAATGAAGTTTTCCTTATAATCGCTCCAGGGCATATCTGCATCGGTTTTGCCAATAACTTCTTCAACGCTCATTCCTACATAGTTGGCAAACTGCTGGTTACAACCTAGGTACCTGTTGTTAATGTCCTTCCAAAAAATTACCGTGGGTACATTATCAATAATTGCTCTTAGTTTACGTTGTGAGCTTATTAGCGCATCCTCCGCTTGTTTACGGTTGGTAATATCTACAAATACACCTAAAGCAGCTATTGGGGCTCCTTTTTCGTCGTAAATCAGGCTCGACTTTGTGTCTGCATAAAAAAGTGTACCATTCTTTCTTTTAGCAAAGCCCGTTGCGGAGTATTTGCCCGTTCTTAGGACCTTAACTTTTACTTCATTAACATTTTTAATATTTTGCCACAAGTTAACCAAAGACATACCAATAACTTCCTCCTCATTATTGTATCCCCAAAGTTTTAAGAAACTTTTATTTACATAGGTAAGGTTCCCATCTAAATCGGATATTGCAATGGCATTAATGGATGATGCAAGCGCAAAATCTTTTAGCCTGAGTGCCTCCTGATTCTGCCTTCGTTCAATTACCCCGCCTAAATGTTTAGTAATGGCACTAAGCATGTTCTTTTCAGATATATGGAATGGTCCGTCGTGAATCGCTTCCTTTTGCTCTGTATAGCCAACCGTTATGTTTCCAACCAGCTTACCATTGGCACTAATGTTGCAGCTAAGTTTCCATGGAGTATCGGTGTAATTTGATGTTCTATACTCATTGCCTTTTATAATAAGTTTAACATATGTAATTGTTGAGTAGCGGTACCCTTTAGGTATAAGTTTAACCAGATCGTGAAAAATTTTATCAAGTGACTTATTTTGGTTTCCAAAGAGTTTTGATGCGTTGTAAAGGCAGTTAAGCTCTTTTACCCTTTCGTTTAAGGATATTGTTTTTTCTTTTAAAGAATTTAAGTTTTTTTCTTTATCGGTAATATCCCTAAATACACAGTAAGTACCTATAAAATTTCCAAAATCGTTAAAGTTTGGGGTTGTGGTAACTAAAAGATGCTTAACTACGCCCTTTCTGGTTTTTACTTTTGCATCGTGCGTGCATTTCCCCTCTTTTTTTGCAACGCTAACGGATTGCTGAAATTTTAAGTATTCATGTTCAGAAAGGATATTGCATATCTTTTTCCCTTCAAGCCTCTGGTTAGTTAGGTTAAAAATATTATGTGCAGCAGGGTTCGCAAATACAAACTCATCCTCTGCATTTACAATTGCTATTCCTTCACCTAAAATATTAACAACCTGCCTGAACTTTTTTTCGCTTTCCTTAATTTTCTTATTAGAATGATTTACTGTATCTAGCGCCTCAGCCAATTCTTCGGTGCATTGTAGCATGTACTCTGTAATAGCATTGCGGGTTACAACGCCAAAAAACTTCCCATTGTCACAGCAGGGCAATGCATCAATCTTGTTTGAATCCATTAGGTCAAGGGCAGTTCTTAAAGAATCATTTGTTGTTATGTATTGCAAAGGCCCCAGACAGTCAACCACCAGCTTATGGTTCTTTTTAATAATATCCTGCGGGGTGAGTATTCCACATAGTCCATCATTATCAATTACTACGGCGTACCCAGCATTTATTACCTGCAATCGTACCTTTGATATACCATCCCAGGGGCTAATGGCCATGTAGCTTGTTGATATGAGGCTCCTGTTAATCATTGTTTACGTCAACACTTTTCCATGTAACCGAAAACTTAAAATCAACCTTGAGTAGTTCACCCTCTGTAACCATGGGGAAAACAGTGCTTTGTAGGGTCGATATTACTTTGGAGGCAGGCATCTTCTTTAAAATCTTTTTGTTTACAATAATTGCCTCAACTGTATGGTGTTCTACAGGTATCATCTCAAAATCGTCGGGCGAGAGCAGGCTTAAGCATTTTGACACCCCAATTTTACCCTGTGGGCAACGGTGGGCTAAAACCAGAATATCCTCAAAGGGTGGGAGCGAGACAGTTTCGCATGATATTGAAACGGAATAGCTGGCTTCGGGTGTGATATAATTATTTGTCATAAGCATTACTTTCTAAAGTTTATAAATGGCCTGTTTTAACCTTTCAGTAAATGTTTTAAATAATGTAAAACTATAAATGTCTGTTAAAATATAAAACATTAACTAGGGAATAGCCTGCTAAAGACAAAGTTGCCAGCAAATAGTTTAGTTTAATTCGGATGATTTTTATCATTAAAATGAGAAGAGGGTGTGTAAAAGATAAGTCTAATTATTATCCTGAGCTTTTTTCGAAATACTGTGGATGGCATATTACAAAACCATTGAATTATACTCTATAGTTTCTTTTTACACCCTCTTCTAAATATTATGAATTAAACTTCAGCAATATTCTGTTCGTTTACACCTTCGGTTGTTGCTTTCACCTCTAAAATTTCATCCGATGTAAAAATGGCATCCATATCCAGCACCATAATAAATTCGTCATCCTTATTTACAACGCCCGTAATAAAGTCGCTCTTATACTTACTTCCAATGCTTGGTGGAGGCATCATTTCTTCGCTGTTAAATTCAACAACAGCCTTTACAGCATCAACAATTGCACCTACTAAAACCGATTCATTTTCTATTGTAATATCTAAAACAATTATGCAGGTGGTTACTGAGGTTTCGATAGAAGACATTCCGAGTTTTAATCGCAAATCAACCACCGGAAGTACGGTGCCCCGCAGGTTAATTATTCCTTTCATGTATTCCGGAGACTTTGGCACCTCTGTAATGGGGCACATTTCTAGTATATTGATTACTTTGCCCGCATTAGCGGCAAAAATCTCTTCGCCTAGTTTGAACGATAGGTAGGAGTCAAGTATGTTTGATTTTTTATTTGCCATAGTATTATTTTTAATGTTTACTATCCCCGAAGAGGCTATTGCCCCTTCGGGATTGAAAAAACTTTTATGCTTAATTTAAACCATATAAATTTTGCTTTAACCAAATTATTAGTATTTGTTGTAACCATTGTCTTTTCCTTCACCTGCCATAACCAATTCAACACCATCGTTGTTATTTGCTTTTGGTTTAGCGGTTTTCTGCTCGCTCTTTTTCTGTGGATGAACTTTTTTTAGGGTAGTTGCCTTTTTGGTTCCTTTTAAATTCCCATCAATCTTGAAATACTCTACAATTTCCTTTAGTTGTTCCGACTGGCTTGCCATCTCTTCTGAACCAGTTGCCATTTCCTCACTAGCAGCAGCGTTTTGTTGAACAACCTGATTAAGCTGCTGAATGGCATTGTTTATCTGGTCGGCTCCTGCATTCTGCTCAAGGCTTGCGGCTGATATTTCTTGCACTAGTTTTGTTGTATTATTAATTTGCGGAATAATCTCGTTTAATAGTTCGGAGGCATCATCGGTTACCTGAACGCTCGATTTTGACAGCACGGCTATCTCATCGGCTGCCACTTTGCTGCGTTCGGCCAGCTTGCGAACCTCTGCTGCAACCACAGCAAATCCGCGGCCGTGCTCACCAGCTCTAGCTGCCTCAACCGCTGCGTTAAGGGCCAGTATGTTGGTTTGGAAAGCAATGTCGTTAATTATTGTGATTTTCTCTGCAATATTTCGGATTGATTTCATGCTCTTTTCTGATGAGTCCTTAACTTTTTCAGCGTGATTGCTGGTTTGTACAGCAATTTTCTCCGACTCCTGTGCATTATCCGTATTCTGCTGAATATTGCTGGTCATTTGCTCCATAGACGATGAAACCTCCTCCGTTGAGGAAGCCTGTTCATTTGCTCCCTGTGACATCTCCTGTGCGGTGGAGCTCATCTGCTCACTTGCCGAGGAAATATTGTTTACAGCGTTGAGTATATTGCTAAGAATTTCTTTTAGTTTATCATTCATCTCAACCATAGCACCATAAATACCATGCTTTTTGTTCCTATTCAAATCCAGACCAAGATTACCCTCCGCAATTTCGTTAGCAATGTAAGATACTTCTGTTGGCTCACCTCCTACATCGCGGAGAACAGATCGGATAATGTAAATAGCTAGAAGTATCGCAATGATGATGCCCACTATGAGTAGAACGATATTAAGAATGTTGATTGTTCTAGCATTATCTTTTGCAGATGAAACAACCCTATTAGCTTCATTTTCATTAATTTCAACTAATTCATCTAAAAGCTCCCTTGAGCGTTGATATGGTTCACTTATTTCAAAAAGTGCATAATCCCTCATTTTAAAATATAGGTTCATATCAGAAGTGTCTCGATGATATGCTCGTGCGAGCTCCATGTACTCATCATGAGCATCCATGTAACTTTCCCATGCAGGTACAAATTGACGCCAAACTCTAGCCTCCTGATCGGTTTGTTCCAATGGTTCAAAGATTTTCCAAGAAACTGAAATACGTGTAAGAGCATCTTCAATTCTGCTGTATGCATCTTCTCTGCGCTCGTTTGGAATGTCAAGCCCAAGTAATGCATTTTCTGATGCATCTATTGCGGTTTGCCCCTGACTTATCTGCATAAGGGTTTTTACACTTGTAAGTCGAACATCAGCTATTTGTTCCATATCTTTTTCCAGTATATTAATACCAAGAAGACTAGCAACTCCAATTATTAGCGCGATAACTGAAACTGTGGAAAAACCGAGTATCATTTTTCCTTTAAAACTTAATGTGTTTGTTTTTTTCATAAGTCATTTGTTTTATTAGTTAGTAAAAGAATTATCTAGAGCATGGCTCTAAACCGTGTTTGTGTGTATTTCTTACAATCTTGTTTGAATCTAATATTCTGAAATGAAGCATTCTATCTGCTATTACCCCAGCAATATATTCTGATATGTCAGTTAAATTTTCAGCAGTTTCTTTAGCAATATCCTTTACATCCACCTCCCTATATTCATAGGTGGAATCTGCAATAATACCAGCCCTTAAGTTGTTCTTATTCTCCAAAATGCGAAGCACTATTAGGCACGATCTTCTTGATATTTTCGATGGGCCTAAGCCCAGTAATTTGGCTAGATCTATTATGGGAATCTTCTTGTTGTGAAAAATTGTGTGTCCAATAATAAATGGCACTTTTGTTTGGGTTTGCAAATTTGTTGGGATCTCAATAAGACAGTCAATATTTTTTACAGGTGCGGCATAAAATTCATCCTTCACTATAAATGTAAAATAGCTTTCTTTGGAATGGTTGTTTTTATAATTAGTAATCATCACTATAATTGTTTACATAAATACATTGGCAGGGTAGTACGAGCCATTATTAATAAGTGCCAGCATGGCCTTTTCCAACTCCTCTCCAATTTTATCTTTTAATACAATACCCTTAAACCCTGCTAGAATTATATCAAGCAACTCAATATTTTCGTTGCTCATGGTAAGGGCAATAAGGTTGGCTCTATGGTTTAACTCAAGGATATATTTGGCAGCTTCATAGCTTGTTTGTCCGGGCAGGTTAATGTCAATTAGCAAAATATCCGCACAAAAAAGTTGCTTATGGTTAATGAGCTGCTCAAAGGTTTGCGCCGTTCCGGCAACATTGCATTGTAATTCTTTCTCAATAAAGTATTTAATGGCGGCATGTAGGCTGCTATTTCCTTCGGCTAAAAAAAGTTTTCTATTTTTTATTGATTCTACTGGCATAGCAGGCACTTAAAATTATAAATCAAAGTTCTGCCTTATTTAAAGTTGCCACAAGATGACAAAGGTTGGTTTTGCTGGTACTATCTTATGGTTTGAGCTAGCACAAAAGTCCTACCCACACCCTACTTTTGGAGGGGGTGTAATTATTATCTGAGAAAAACATTTCTGAATTGCACCTTAATTACTAGCTTTGGCTTTATTTACTATTTATGATGAGAGAACCACTAAATACCAATGAGGACAAAGAGATTATAAAAGCAATAACCAATATTGCCAGAAATTTTCATGCTTCTGATACCACTGGACACGACTGGTTCCATATTTGGCGTGTTTGTAAAATGGCTAAGCATATTGCCCATCACGAAGGAGCAAATATGCTTGAGGTTGAGCTTGCTGCACTTCTGCATGATATGGATGATCATAAAATTGAGGGTTCCGATGAGGAAAATCTTCCCAAAGCACGGCAGGCATTACTCAGTGCTAAGATTCAAGAGCTACTGCTCACAAAAGTTTTACAAATAATCAGGCAGGTATCATTTAAGGGAGCAAGGGTTAATGCAAAACCAAATAGCCTTGAAGCTTGCGTAGTGCAGGATGCCGATAGGCTTGATGCCATGGGTGCAATTGGCATTGCTCGGGCTTTTGCCTTTGGCGGTTCAAAAGGTTTTGAGATGTATAACCCTGAGGCAAAACCAGTTATGCACGAGTCCTTTAAAGATTACAAATCCTCCAACAGCAGTACAATTAATCATTTTTACGAGAAGTTGCTGCTGCTTAAAGATATGCTAAATACCGATACAGCAAAATCCATTGCAAGCAGGCGCCATGCCTATATGGAGGAGTTTGTGGAACGATTTTTGGTTGAATGGAATTTTAGAGAGTAGAAACAGGTAACACCGATTGAACAGATAGCTACAGAATTTTTACCTAATCTTATCATTAATTATCAGCGCAAATCAGACACACCAGTGTCATCTGCGTTCAAAAACAACAAAATGCGAAAAGTTGCAATCATCGATATGGGTACCAATACCTTTAACCTTCTAATAGCAGCAGTTAATGGCGATGGTTCCTATAGTATTGTTCATAGTGGTAAGCTGCCTGTTAAGCTTGGCGAGGGTGGAATTAATAAAAAGTTTATCATTCCATCTGCTTACCAGCGTGGGCTTAATGCCGTTGGGGAGCATTACAGAACCATCCTGCTGCATGGAGCAACGGAGGTTTTTGCATTTGCAACTTCAGCTACCCGTAACGCCACCAATGGCGAGGCTTTTGTAAATGATATTAAGAATCTTTTTGGAGTTGATGTGAAGGTGATTGATGGCAACGAGGAGGCCGAGCTGGTATATCTGGGAGTTCGGCAGGCTGTAACTCTTAACGAGCACAAAGTGCTGGTACTCGATATTGGTGGAGGGAGTAACGAGATTATTATTGGGAATAGCAATAGTTACTTCTGGAAAAAGAGTTACGATTTGGGCATTTCCCGCTTGCTACAACAATTTAACCCATCCGACCCTATTAGCCCTTCACAGGTAAAAGAGGTTGAGGCTTTTCTGGAAGTTGAACTATCCGATATGGTTGAACCCATTGAGGAGCATAAACCTAAGATGATAATTGGCAGTTCAGGTTCATTTGATACGTACCGGAGCGTTTTAATGCATGCTAATAAAATTAAAGCCAACGGAAACCCCAGCGTTGAGATACCCTTGGATGAGTATTTTATGTTGCATAATCACCTTCTTACCACAACAAAGGAGCAGCGAGCGGCTATACCTGGTATGGATTTTATGAGGGTAGAGATGATTGTGCTTGCAACAATCTTTACAAATTTCCTCATTAAAAAATTTAACCTCAAAACCATGATGCAATCATCATACGCGCTCAAAGAAGGCGCAGTTTGGAGAATGGTAAACTCAAAAGGGTAATAAGTAATTTTCCTTACCTTGCTAAATCATGCAAAAAGTTTATTTTTGTTATTTAATAAATGCTTTTAATTTTACTAGCATCAGTTTATGAAGTACGCAGATCTTCTAAAAGAGCTATACATAAACAATGTTAGATACTTACTATGCGGTGGCTTGGCGGTAAATATCTATGGAATCCCTAGGATGACCGCTGATATAGATATATTACTTGATTTTCAGACTGAAAATTTAGAATCATTTGCCAGAGTGACTAATAAATTAGAATATAAGCCATCGGTACCCGTTGAGGTTAAAAGTCTGGCTAATCAGAATTATCGGAACATGCTGATTGAAGAAAAGAACATGGTTGCACTCTCGCTTAACAACACCAGTACACCATTTAATTCTCTGGATATTATTTTGGCTAATCCTTATCCTTTTGAAGAAATGTGGGAGAAAAGAGATATTCGAAGAGCAAAAGATTATGGTGTTAATCTTCTTTCTTTGGAGCAATTAATAAAAATGAAAATAGATTCAGGAAGAAAGCAGGACAAACAGGATGCTGAAAATCTGAAACGTTTTATAGAAACTTGGAGTGATGATGAAAAAGACCAATGAAAATAAAGGGTTCTTTTACTCAGTTAGCAAGGAGCAAGTTGAGGAACATCAAAAGCGATCCATTGAAGATATTCTCAACTGGATTGAAAGCACAAACGAATTGATATGGGAATTACAAACAGAGGAGGAAAGAAAGAGGAAGCAACTCTTTAAGCAGAAAAATGTCAGGTTTTTATCCTAAAGTTAGAATTTTAATTTACAAGTTGCTCTTCTCATAGTATTTAGAAAAAAAACAGTTAACCTAATCGATTAGGAAACTGAGTTCCTCCTCGTTAAAGCCAACGGGAATTTATTTAGAAACTAGAGCATATCAAATAGTAAGGGATTTCTAATACGTATAAATGTGCTTGCCCTGCTACATTCAAAGATTCATTTGCTTTTTACCCAATAATCAGCTAGTTTTGCAGATATTTTAGTCAACACAATAATTGGTTGATACACACAGTAAATACCGCCTTTAGAAGTAACAATAACCCGCATTAGTAAATGGATTACAATACACAACGCAAGCACTTAGCACTGCCAGAGTATGGCAGGCATATTCAGAAATTGGTTGACGAGCTCCTTGAGGTTGAAGACCGTGATGAGCGCAGCAAAAAGGCCAAAGGAATTATTACCGTAATGGGGAATATGAACCCCCACCTGCGCGATATTAACGATTTTAAGCATAAACTTTGGGATCATCTTCATATTATGGCTGATTTTAAGCTCGATATTGACTCGCCATACCCAAAGCCCGACATGGAGGTTATTTTTGAAAAACCAAAGCCTGTCCCATACCCTCAACATCCTGTTAAGCATAAACACTACGGTCGTTCAATTATCCAAATGATAAAAAAAGCAGTTGAGATGGAGGAGGGCGAGGAGAAGGAGGCCCTCACAAGCCTTGTGGCAAATCACATGAAGAAGTCGTACGTTATGTGGAACAAAGAGTTTGTTACCGATGAGGACATTATTCGTGATATGAAGGAACTTAGCAATGGGAAATTAACCGTAGCGCCAGATTTTAAGTTTAATGAGATAAGGGAGATGACTGCTCAGCGTGGTCGTAAAAAGTTTCAACCCAGAAAAAAACAGTAAACCAATATGGCAAGTTTTGAGATAGTTGGAGGTCAACCTTTACATGGCGAAATTACGCCCCAAGGGGCAAAAAATGAAGCGCTTCAAATACTTTGTGCGGTACTGCTTACACCTGAAAAGGTAACTATACGTAATATCCCCAATATTCTTGATGTAAACAAGCTCATTGAGCTACTCAGCATCATGGGGGTTGAAACCAATCGTACGTCAGATTCTGAGTGCACTTTTTGCGCCAAGAATGTTGATTTGAACTATCTCAAATCCGATGAATTTAAGGTCAAAGCATCATCCCTCCGTGGTTCAATAATGGTGGTAGGCCCACTCTTGGGTCGATATGGTGTTGGCTATATTCCTCAACCTGGTGGCGATAAGATTGGTCGTCGCAGGCTCGACACCCATTTTGTTGGTTTCGAAACCCTGGGTGCAAAATTCACCTACGATCCCAAAGAGAGCTTCTTTGAGGTGAGGGGAGATAACATGAAGGGAGCCTACATGCTCCTTGATGAAGCCTCCGTTACTGGTACAGCAAACATCCTAATGGCTGCCGTTTTAACTCCCGGAAAAACAACAATATTCAATGCTGCATGCGAACCCTACCTTCAGCAACTTTGCAAAATGCTGGTAAGGATGGGTGCGAAAATCGAGGGCATAGGATCAAATCTCCTTACCATACATGGAGTAGAGCATCTTGGTGGTTGCGAGCATACCATACTACCCGATATGATTGAGGTGGGTTCCTTTATTGGAATGGCCGCCATGACAAAAAGTGATATCACAATAAAAAATGTTTCATACGATGATTTGGGTATTATCCCAAACTCTTTTAAAAGGTTAGGGATAAGAATAGAGAGGGTTAACGACGATATCCATATTCCACGGCAGGAGAATTATGAGATAGAAACATTTATTGATGGTTCAATAATGACCATTGCCGATGCTCCATGGCCCGGGCTTACACCAGACCTGCTTAGTGTATTTCTGGTTGTTGCAACTCAAGCTAAAGGGTCAGTTCTTATTCATCAAAAAATGTTTGAGAGCAGACTCTTCTTTGTTGATAAGCTAATTGATATGGGCGCACAGATAATTCTTTGTGACCCGCACCGCGCAACCGTAATTGGCCATAATCACCAGGTACAATTAAGACCTACTTCAATGGTCTCGCCCGATATCAGGGCTGGCGTGGCGCTACTAATCGCTGCATTATCTGCCAGCGGAACAAGCATAATACATAATATCGAACAGATTGACAGGGGGTATCAGCAGATTGATAAAAGGCTGAATGCGCTAGGAGCAAACATTATTAGGCGAGATTAAAAAGACCTGCGTTTGTCATATTATCTGCTTGTAGGAGCAGAATGTGCCAATTTGACCGAAATTTACAGATGGCAAGCAATTTGCATCGGTCATGGTGCATTTTAGATAATTTTAAATAAACCAGTAAATATGAGCAAGAAGAAAAACATAAAAGAAGAGCAAGAAGAAATAAAAGAAGAGGTAGTTCAGGAAAACGAGAAGACCACCAATCAACCTCAAAATACTGAAGAAACCGATGAGGAAGAGAGGGAGGATGAACCTGAGAAAGAAGAGGAAGAGCAGGAGGAGAAGGATCCTCTGGAGAAGCTACAGGAAGATTTAGACGAGGCAAAAAATAAGTACATGAGGCTTTCAGCGGAGTTCGATAACTTCCGAAAAAGAACCCAGCGCGAAAAGATGGACCTTATCCGTTACGGTTCCGAGGATGTACTCAAATCAATTCTGCCCTTAGTTGATGATTTTGAGAGAGCCCTAAAAGTTACAAAGGATGCAACCGATGTGGAGTCGCTTAAGGAAGGCATTACTCTGATATACGGAAAGTTTGCCGATTTTCTGAAAAGTAATAATGTTGAGGAAATTGAAGCTATCGGGCAGGAGCTTGATACCGATTTACATGAGGCCATAACAAAAATTCCAGTTGACGATAAGAAGAAGAAAGGAATAATTGTTGATGTGATAGAGAAAGGGTATAAACTGAACGATAAGGTGATTCGCTACTCAAAGGTTGTTGTGGGCGAGTAAAAAAATAATTTTATTAGATGTCTAAAAGAGATTACTACGAAGTATTGGGCGTATCTAAAAGCGCCAGCAAGGAGGAGATTAAGAAAGCTTACAGGAAGATGGCCATCAAGTATCATCCAGATAAGAACCCGGGTGATGCTAAGGCCGAAGATAATTTTAAGGAGGCAGCCGAGGCATACGAAGTGCTAAGAGACGATAATAAAAGAGCCAGGTACGACCAGTTTGGCCATGCAGGTATGAATGGTGGTGGCGCTGGCGGCTTTGGCGGAGGCGGCATGACCATGGAGGATATATTCTCGCAGTTTGGCGATATATTTGGTGGTCATTTCGGTGGCTTCGGAAGTTTTGGCGGAGGACGTGGTGGATCTCGAAGGGTTAATAAGGGCTCCGACCTTAGGGTTAAGGTAAAGCTTAACCTTAAAGAGGTGGTCAATGGAGCTGATAAAAAGATTAAGGTTAACAAGTACGTGGGATGCTCAACCTGCTCGGGTACGGGTGCTGCCAATGGCTCATCATATTCAACATGTTCCACTTGCCGTGGGTCAGGGTACGTTTCAAGGGTAACTAACACCCTGCTGGGTCAGATGCAAACCACATCGCCCTGCCCAACTTGTAACGGCGAGGGAAAAATGATTACAGAGCGCTGTTCAAGCTGTTCAGGCGAGGGCGTTGTACGCGATGCCGAAGTTATATCTTTAAAAATTCCCGCTGGTGTTGCAGAGGGAATGCAGATGTCCGTTTCCGGCAAAGGGAATGCAGCCCGCAGGGGTGGTGTTAGCGGCGACCTTATTGTACTTATTGAGGAGGAGAAGCATCCAGAGCTTATTCGCGATGGCAATGATTTAATATACAACCTTTACCTCAGTTTCCCTGATGCTACGCTGGGTGTGCCCGTTGAGATTCCTACTGTTGACAGTAAGGTGAAAATTAAGATAGAGCCAGGTACTCAACCCGGAAGGGTTCTCCGCTTACGAGGCAAGGGTGTGCCCGATGTTAATGGGTATGGTAAGGGCGACCTGCTGGTAACCATTAACGTTTGGATGCCTAAGAAGCTCTCGAAGGAGGAGAAGGCTTTGGTAGAGAAGCTGGCAAAGTCGGAAAACTTTAAGCCTAACCCCGATAGCACAGATAAGAACTTTTTTGAACGTATGAGAGGCTTCTTCGATTAGTCTCCCGCATCTGTTTCATGAATTTTGGTTGATAGGTACGAAGCAAAAATACCCAGACCACCATCTACGTTAGAGTGTAGTAGGATGGGTTCGCTAAATGGATTTTCGTAATCCAGGTAGTCAAGCATTTTATGGTACTGGTAGTAGTTGTAATCGGTGCTTTGAACGTGTATTATAATTTCTGCATCATCGCTTGACGAGTAGCCATCGGTCCTAAAGCCTATTTCCTCACCATCTTTCCCGGCGTCATTAAAATAGTCCCTAAAAGCATACGTGCTTATATAGGTTGTATCTGCCCATGAGTCGAAGTATGCACTTTTAATGGCAATGTTAACAAAATAGTAGTTGGTTTGATCGGAAAAATCCTGTATCGATCCTGTAATGTCCCATACTGTTTCATACTCATTCTCGCTTGACGCTATGTTGTACCATAAAACATCCGGGGCATTATTGGGTAGTTTAGTTATGGCAGTTACCGTTTCAAAACCATTAGCGCTAACCCTTAGCATGTACTCTTCGCCGGCTTCAATGCTAAAATCCTGTGGAGCCAATATGAACATTCCTTCTTCCGTGTTGTAGGGTATTGTTGTTTCATTATTTAGAGATGTGTTTTGAATAAACACTTGTGCATCCGTAACGTGTGGATAAATGTTGGTGTCCCACCCGTTGGTTGGGGTATTATAATTAATGGGGGTTGATTTTGTTACCCTAACCTTTATGCTGTCGTTGGGAGTAATAAAGGAGGTTACAACTAGTTTTGGTTCAGATTGCGGAGGGTTCTCAACATCCTTAACACAGCTTTGTATAAATATGGCTGTTAATAAAATTGCCGATAGGCAGAGTTTATGTATATAGATTTTGTGATTGCTTCTCATAATAATCATTTTTAAAACTTTATTGACCACGATACGGATGGTATAAATGGGAAGATGCTAACCTGTTTTAGCTTATTTGTACTTGTCTCGCTATCTTCATTCCATTCATACTCGTGTGATACAAAATAGAAGAAAGGATTCTGCCTGTTGTATGCGTTATAAACACTCACCTCCCAGGTGCGCTCATAGCGTTCAAACTTTTTATGGAACTGTGCCCCAATGTCAAGCCTGTGGTAAGCTGCCATCCTAAAACTGTTTTTGCCGCCATAATCCTGAGCGTAGTAGTTCCAGTTCCATGAAGGTTCAGCCGGGAAGTGCTCCTCTGCGGAGTAGGTTGCCAGAGGGAGGTTAATGGCATTCCCAGTTCCATAAACCCAAGTGGCAGAGAGCGTAAGCCCATCGTTTAGTTTGTATATTCCAACCACAGATACATCGTGCCTTCTATCGTATCGCGCATAGTAGGGCTCGCCATTGTTAATTTCGTCAAACTGCAACTGTGTCCACGATAGGGTGTAGCCTACCCACCCCGATAGCTTACCCTTCTTTTTATGAGCGAGTAGTTCCATTCCGTACGACCAGCCCTGACCGCTCGTAACATTATCTTCCCACTTTACTTCATTTGCCGCAGTAGGGTCATCGATCATAAGGAAGCTGGCTCCCTCGCGATAAGTAATTACATTCTTCGATTCCTTGTAATACCCTTCTAACGATAAGGTTGTTGATATGTCAGGGAGATCTTTAGAAAGCCCCAATGCTGTTTGCCAGCTATCCTGTGCGGGAGCGTCCTTTGTTGCAGGTACCCATAGGTCAGTGGGTAGGCCAATGCCGGTACTTGTAAGTAGGTGGATATACTGGTTCATTTGAGCGTACGACGCTTTTACCGACATGCTGTTAGATAGGTAAAAGCTGCCACTTATACGAGGTTCAAGTCTTAGGTTGGTGTTATCATCATGTAAGTGGTGGCTTAACCTTGCGCCGGCATTAACAATACCTTTATCAAAGAGCTTTATTTCATCCTCAATATAAATACCCGATTCAAAAGTGTTTATTATACTCACTTCATTAATGAACTCATCAAAGTAATCGTCCTGAACAACCACGGCACTTGGGTTGTATTGATGCCATACGCTGCTGAAACCGAAACGGATAGTATGGGAGGGGAGTGGATGCCATGAGAAGTCGTACTTCAATCCATAATCCCTAATGCCCGAACGGTATGACATTTCAAACTTATCGCCCTCCCAGTAATCGAGTGCATAAATTTTGAGCCTGTAATTGCTGAATATAAGCGAGAGGTTTGAGAATAGTTTGTCTGAAAGTACGCTATTCCACCTTATGGTAGATGTTGCATTATCCCAGAAGAGCCCGGCTTCCATGATATTGCCCGAGTACTTTTCTTTAAAGTTAAACTTGTCTTTGCCGAAGTACCCGCTAAGGTATATTTTGTTTTTGCTATTAATATCCCAGTTGGCTTTAGCGTTAAGGTCGTAAAAGTAGTACCCACCTTTAAAATCATCCTCCATAAATGGTCTGGCCAGCACATCAAGATATGTTCTGCGAGCCGACACCAGGAACGATGCTTTATCTTTAACAATGGGCCCTTCAAGTACTGCTCTTGATGATATTAGGCCTATGCCTGCCTCTCCTGCAAATTCATTCTTGTTCCCGTCCTTCATGCTCATCTCCAGCACCGACGATAGTCGCCCCCCATATCTAGCGGGAAATCCCCCTTTAGTAAGTTCCATACTCTTTATGGCATCGCCATTAAAAACTGAGAAGAAACCAAACAGGTGATAAGCGTTATAAACAGGTGCATCGTCAAGTATTATCAAATTCTGGTCAGGCCCGCCACCGCGAACGTACAGGCCGCTACTTCCTTCGCTCCCTTTCTGTACCCCTGGCATAAGTTGTATTACCTTTAGGGCATCCTTCTCTCCTAAAAATGCTGGGATTGATTTTACCTGTATAAGAGGTACTTCCATAACACTCATTTGGGCGCTCCTGCTCGATTGCTTCGATAGTTCACCCCTAATCTCAACGGCATCAATTTCAATTGAAGGGTCTAGCTCAACATCGAGCTTAATATTTTTATTTAGGTTAATTTTAAAGCTCCGGGGCTGATAACCTACATATGAGAATACAAGTTCAATGCTATCTTCAGGCAGTGTTAATGAGTAAAAGCCATAGATGTTTGTAGTTGTTCCCTGCATACTCTCGGGAACATAGATGTTTACACCTGGCAATGTTTCCTTGCTGTTTTTCTCGTAAACAAATCCGCTTATTGTGTAGCGCGTTTGGGCAAAAGAGGTGTTGTGATGACTAGCAAATCCAATGGTTAATGATATAACCAGCACTAAGAATGATTTTTGCATTAGAAGGTTTTGGTATGGGTTAAACAAAAACTAAACAAAAGCATAACTAGCTGAAAAAATAATAATTGTGTGATGCAGGATTTTTTTTATAAGATTTTCTGACTTTGTTTAGCTCAGTTTATTCATTAACAATTCAGGTTAGTAAATTTCCACCTCAAAAAGTTTAGGCCAGTTTTTTCCTGTTACATAAATTCGCTCATTCTCTTTGTCCCAGGCAATACCGTTAAAAACATCAATGTTACGGTGATTGTCTTTCTTGGTTAATAGGCCGTTAAAATCAACCTCAGCCTCTACCATACCTGTGTTAGGATTAATTATTACAATTTTTTCATCAAGGTATATGTTGGCATAAATTTTTCCTTTGATGTACTCCAGCTCATTGAGTTTTGAAACCGGCCCCTCGTTATCGTAAACCTCTATTCTGTGTTGCTCAGCAAAAGTTTGAGGTTCGAGAAAGTAAAGCGTGTTTGATCCGTCGCTCATAACAAGCATATCATCAATAGTGGTTAGTCCCCAGCCCTGAGTAAGGTAGTCGAATGTACGTATGAGGGTAAAGTTATCGGCATCATAAACAAAGCCTTTACGCGAAGTCCAGGTAATCTGATAAATTTTGTTGTTGTAAAGCGTAGCCCCCTCACCAAAATATTTCCGATCAAGGTTAAGGCTTTGCGTCACCTTACCCGTTTCCAGTTCAACGCGTCTTAGACTCGATTTTCCCTTTTGCCCGGTACTTTCAATAAGATAACCATCGTGATAAAAAAGTCCTTGAGTATAGGCATTAATATCGTGAGGGTAAGTGTTTATAACTCTGTATTGCATTTTACGTGGTGGTTTATTGGCTTTTACCTTTACACCAACCGAGGCAGTCTGCCTGTTTCCGTTAAGCCAGGCCGAAGCCCTTATCTGCCTGTTCCCAAGTGGCATTCTGTCTGTGCTAATGCCTTTGCTTAAATCTTTAATGGGTGCTATCCGTTTGTTATCAATAAAAAGTATTACCGAATCGGGCATTAACGTATCGTTAACCAAAGAGAGCTTAATCTCAAATGTTTCTCCCTGAGAATAAAGGGTTCCATTGGTTGGCTTCTCAAATCTTAAAAGCCTAAGGCTTTCTACTCTTGATGTTGTGCGGGATTCTTTCTCGGTTGTTTTTTGCCCATTGCAGCCCCAGTAGGCAAAGGATACTATTGTAAAAATTATTGCTATGCTAAAATGTCTGGTCATAATACTTTTACTTGTTACTATTTAAAAATTTTTTTCAAGAAGGAGCCCTTTCTTCTCGAAACAACCTTCTTCTCCATTTCAATAATTCTATCTTCTGGGAAAAGCATTTGCCAGACTTCGCTCCACCCAAAAAAACCACCAATATTTCTGTCATCAATAAATATATCGGCTTCAATTTTTCGTGAGATGTTAGCATCGTATTCCTCTTCCGGGTAATTGGCGTTTATTGCGTAGAACACTAAACCCTTGCTCCTGCAAAATTCAACTGCTTCGTCAAGCTCCTTACCTTTCCTTACGGTCCAAAGTATTAAAAGCATGCCGCTTTGCTGCATTGCCTTTAGGGTTTCAAAAGCAAAGAGCATGGGTTTACCAATGGAGGGGAACTTATTCTCCACAATGGTTCCGTCAAAATCAACTGCAACTTTCAGCATAGGTTAAATTAAAAATTACGACAAATATAATAATTTGAAAATTATGGCATGCATTCAATTAATGACTTCATTTTTTTCATGAAAAACTATTTTCAAATACACGCCCCAAAAGAAATATTCATAACTTTATAAATTAACTGTTATACTTACTATTTACACCTAATAATACCCTAAAACCTATGAAAACCAAAAAGATAATACTTGTTCTAGGTATCGCTATTGTTGCCATCGGAAGTGCTTTTGCTTTGTATAAGTATGTATTTAAGGGCAAAGCCGAAATCTCCACAATGGATTTTAGTAGCTACGTCGCAGCTCATACATCTGGCACAATCTCAAAAACTGAATCCATCAGAGTTGTGTTCTCTTCTGACATAGTTAAGGTTGAGTCCATTGGGAAAGAGGCCGATTCTAGAATATTCCGAATAAGTCCATCAGAAAAAGGAGAGTTAATTTGGCATAACGAGCGAACGCTGGAGTTTAGACCAGAGACGAACCTCTCCAACGATACAGAATATCGTGTAACCATATCATTAGATAGGTTGTTTGATAAAATACCCAAGGATTTCAAGGAGTTTACCTTCGCCTTTAGAACAATAAAGCAGGCAATGGAACTTAAAGTGTCTGGTATTGAATTTTATGACGACCCTAAAAATGAGGAGAGACGAGTTGCCGGACAGGTTTTTACTGCCGATTACGCTGAGCCAGAAAGTATAAAAGAGACTATTTCTGCAACCCAGAATGGGGATAACCTGGAAATTTCATGGAGCAGTTCTGGTGATGGACGTACCCATCACTTTTGGATTGAGGGTGTTAAGCAAACCGATGAAACGGGTAAGGTGGCTATCACTTCAAAAGGGAAACCCATTGATGTTCATGATATTGGCTACCAAGAGACAGAAATCCCACCTAAAGGTGTCTTCAGAATCCTATCGCACAACGTTATTCAAGCACCCGAGCAGTGTATAGAAATTCGTTTCTCCGAGCCCATTGATCCTTCACAAAATATGCAGGGGCTTATCAGAGCAAGCGGGATGTCCGATGCACGAATTATTATAGAAGGTAACGTTGCAAGGGTTTACCCCAGCTCCCGTTTAACAGGTTCGTATAGTTTTGAAGTGTCGCCCGGAGTGCGCAGTATTAATAGGCAGCGCCTTGAGGAGGGTTCCGATATCTCGGTAACTTTTGAGGTTATTAAACCTCAGGTAAAACTTGTGGGGCAGGGTGTTATCCTTCCTTCGTCAGGTGGTTTGCTGTTTCCCTTCCAAGCCGTGAGCCTAAGAGCCGTTGACGTAAGCATTGTAAAGGTTTTTAGCCAGAACGTTGCGCAATTTATGCAGGTGAATAACCTTGGAGGACAATCGGAACTACGACGGGTTGGCAGGTTAATTCGAAAGAAGACGGTGCTACTTAATCAGGCCGGTCAGGTCGATTATAATAAGTGGAATACGTACAATATCGATTTAAGCGAGCTTATTAAAACCGAACCGGGTGCAATTTATCAGGTTTCAATCAATTTTCGTAAGGAGTACTCAACCTATAGCTGTAACGGCGAAACCGATAACGAGTCCCTTACTATTATTGATGAGCGCTACAACCCTACCGATGATATCGCCCGAAGCCACTACTACGCTAGCGATTACCCATACGACTACTATAACTGGCGTGAACGTGATAATCCCTGCAAAGTATCGTACTACCGTAATAAGTCGGTAAGCCGTAACGTGTTGGCATCAGATTTTGGTATGATTGCCAAAGCGGGTGCAGATGGAGGGTTGATGGTTGCAGTAACTGATTTAAATACTGCTCAGCCAATTAACGGAATTGAGATTGATATTTTCAACTATCAGCAGCAGCTGATTAAAACTGCCACTACTGATAGCAAAGGCATGGCTCTTTTTGAGTTTCAGGAGCACGAGCGCGCATTCCTTGCAGTGGCTAAGCAGGGCGAACAAAGAGGTTATTTGAAAGTTGATAATGGTTCAACCCTTTCGCTCAGCTCTTTCGATGTTTCAGGTGTTGCAGTTCAGAAGGGGCTTAAAGGGTTCATGTACGGCGAGAGAGGCGTATGGCGCCCTGGCGACACGCTTTTCATCTCCTTCATCCTTGAGGACAAGGGTAAAACTCTCCCGGAAAATCATCCCGTTAACTTTGAGCTAACCAACCCCCGTGGTCAGCAGGTATATCACGCAGTAGCTAATCAGTCTGTTGAAGGGATGTATTCCTTCCCTGTAATAACCAACAAGGATGACCCAACTGGCAACTACACTGCAAGGGTTAAGGTGGGTGGAGTAACCTTCTCCGAGGTGTTTAAGGTGGAAACCATTATGCCCAATAGGCTTAAAATTGATTTAAAAATTGAAGACGATGCCTTAAGGTATGGCAAGGTTACTACGGCGAGCTTCTCATCGGCATGGTTGCATGGTGCCCCGGCCCGCAATCTAAAAGTTCAGGTAGATGCTGTGCTTTCACAATCAACAACAACATTCGATAATTACAACGGGTTTAGTTTCGATGACCCTGCCCGCAGTTTCTATGCTGAGGAGCAGACCATTTTCGAAGGAAAATTGGACGAAAAGGGCGAGGTGAATTTTTCTCCTAATATCAGCGTAAAATCCACTGCTCCGGGTAAACTAAATGCACATTTTACAGCGCGTGTTTTCGAGCAGGGTGGAGCATTTAGTATCGACAGGTTCACTGTTCCCTACTATCCGTATCGAAATTTTGTGGGGTTAAAAATGCCCGAACCCCAAAACAGACGAGGAACATACCTGACCGATACTACACATAATGTTAGCATTGTGCTTGTTAATTCCAATGGCAATCCTGTTTCAAGAAAACGGATTAATGTTGAGGTGTATAAGATTGATTGGAGATGGTGGTGGGAGCGTGGCAATGAGGATCTGTCAAATTACATAACAGGTTCTTACCATCGCCCTATTCAAAAGGGCAGTGTTACAACTGGCTCAAATGGCAAGGCAGCGTTTGACCTGCGGATTAACCATCCGGAATGGGGACGGTTCTTGGTTAGGGCAGTTGACCCCGACGGTGGCCATGCTACAGGAACCATTGCTTACTTCGATTGGCCGGGATGGTACTCACGCGATAAGCGTGCCACACCCGAAGCGGCCAGCATGCTAGTGTTTTCTTCAGATAAGGAGGCTTACAATGTGGGCGAAACGGTTAATATCAATATACCAAGCCCCGATGGTGGTAAAATATTCCTAACCGTGGAGAATGGCGTGAAAGTTCTGCAGAGCCATTGGATTGATGCCAGCGCCGGAGAAACACAATTCTCTATAATTGCATCGGACGATATGGCTCCCAATGTCTATATTAATGCGATGCTTATTCAACCGCACGGGCAAACAAAGAACGATCTTCCCATAAGGATGTATGGCGTTGTTCCTATTGGGGTTGAGAATCCCCAAACGCATCTGGAACCCCAAATAAAAATGCCCGATGTGTTGGAGCCAGAGCAGAAAGTTTCAATAACTGTGTCGGAGAAGGAGGGGAAACCAATGGCCTTTACACTTGCCATTGTTGACGATGGCTTGTTAGACCTTACTCGCTTCCGCACACCTAACCCTTGGCGTAGTTTTTACGCCCGTGAGGCGTTGGGCGTTCGCACATGGGACCTTTACGATATGGTGTTGGGTGCTTCATCGGGCAGAATGCAGCGGATTATCTCCATTGGTGGCGATGAGGAGGCTACTGGTCAGGGCGATCAAACTGCAAATCGGTTTAAGCCCGTGGTAAAATATTTTGGTCCGTATAAGCTGGCAAAGGGTAAGAGTGAGCGTATAGAGTTTACCATGCCCAATTATGTTGGTTCTGTTAGGGTTATGGCTGTGGCTGCTAAGGATGGTGCCTACGGATCGGCAGAGAAAACCGTGCCAGTGCGCAAGCCGCTTATGGTACTGGCTACTTTACCTCGTGTGCTTGGTCCCGAGGAGGATGTGGTACTGCCGGTTACTGTTTTTGCTATGGAAGATAAGGTTAAGAACGTTAAGGTTAGGATAGAGCCCAACGAGATGTTGTCCATAAAGGGAAATAAGGAGCAAACAGTACGATTTGATGACGTGGGAGATAAAATGGTACGCTTTAACCTAAAAGCTGCATCAAAGTTGGGAGTTGCCAGAATAAAAGTTTATGCTGAAAGTGGGAGAGAGAAAGCATCACACGAGATAGAGCTGGATGTGCGAAATCCTAATCCACCCATGACGCTTGTTCAGGATACAGTTTTAAAGGAGGGGCAATCATGGAAACCAACGTATGAGGCTTTTGGAATAGAGGGTACGAATACTGCTTCGGTTGAACTCAGCACCTTACCGCCAATCAACCTTGGCAGAAGGTTGAAGTTTCTTTTGGGTTACCCTCACGGATGCCTTGAGCAAACCGTTTCAAAGGCTTTTCCACAGCTGTTTATTAGTAAGTTGGCAGATGTTGATGAGAATGTAAAGAGGAGTGCCGAGGAGAATGTGCGTTATGCGCTGGACAGGTTGCGGAGTTTCAGAACTTCTGATGGAGGTCTCTCGCTTTGGCCAGGTTCAGCATACCCCGATGAATGGGCAAGTACCTATGCGGGTCATTTTTTGCTTGAAGCCCAAAGGTTGGGTTACACCATACCATCTGGCATACTGGATGGCTGGAAGCGCAGCACCCAAAGGGTTGCTCAAAACTGGTCGCCTGCCCGTCAATCAGGATATAGAAATAGCGATTTAATGCAGGCTTACCGCTTGTACGTTTTAGCGTTGGCCAAATCGCCACAAATGGGAGCAATGAACCGTTTGCGCGAGAGTTCAAACCTATCAGTTGCTGCAAAATGGCGGCTTGCTGGAGCCTACGTTCTGGCAGGGAACCCAGAGGCAGCAAAATCCTTAATCAGTAATGCCCCATTATCGGTAAATACCTACCGGGAGCAAAGCTATACTTATGGTTCGGATACCCGCGACCGCGCAATGATTGTGGAAACGCTGGTTCTTCTGGGCGATTTTGAGAAGGCAATGCCGCTGCTAAGCGAACTCTCGCAAAAGTTGAGCGCAAATAGATGGATGAGCACGCAGGAAACATCCTACAGTCTGCTCGCATTCTCAAAATTTGCTGAGGCAAGTAAAGCATCTGAGGGCATAAGTGCAAGACTGTCAATTGATGGTGGGTCTGCAAAGAAACAGAATACAAAGCAACCAATTCTTCAGCATGCTTTTAATCCGGTTCAAAGCGGTTCCGGTAAGGTGTCGGTAGAGAATACGGGTCAGGGTATGCTCTACGCACGACTCATAAACCATGGAATGCCCGTTGGTGGGAAGGAGGTTGCGCAGAGCAACAATCTGCAAATTGAAGTGAACTACTACTTAATGGACGGTAGTAGGGTCACTCCTGAGACGATGACCCAGGGTACCGATTTTTATGCTGATGTTAGGGTTTATAACCCTGGAACAAGAGGTGACCTTGAGCAGCTGATACTGTCTCTTATCGTTCCATCGGGCTGGGAGATTCGGACAAGCAGGCTCGATGAGGGCAGCTCCTTACAATCTTCCCCTTACGATTATCAGGATATAAGGGATGATAGGGTTTATACATACTTTAATCTACAGCAAGGGCAGGCAAAATCATTCCAGATTCGCTTTAATGCAACCTATGAAGGTAGATTCTATATGCCAGGTATAGCATGTGAGGCTATGTACGATAACTCAATCAATGCCCGTAAAGCGGGAGGTTGGGTTAATGTTGAGGTGCCTTAAAACCTTAATGCCACATAAATTTGAAGAGGAGGGTGTCTAAAAGTCTCAAAAGCGTTATTGCGAGGTCCCGATGGCTATCGGGACGGGATTTGCGAACTTAGCGAAACGAACTTAGGAACGAAGTGAGTAACATAGCAATCCATTGAATATTATGATTTTAATATGGCCTAGCTTCGCTCGCCTGCCTGACGAACACAGAGGAATTTGGTTACCTTATTTGCATAGGCAAAACTGGACTGATAGATTGAATTTGAATTGGTTTTGATATAAGAAAGGGATTAAAAACACCAACAAACTCTAATAGTGAAACATTAAGTGAGCAGGTAAAACCTAACGATAAATGTAGAAGAAGCCTTTGGCGGGGTTGTACTTTCCGTCGTGGTCGGTAATAAGGTAGTAGTAAATGCCATCGGGTAAATCTTGCCCATAGTAGTTTTTACCGTCCCATTTAATTATGTTCGCATCTTTCTCATACACCAATGACCCGGACCGGGAAAAAACCTTGAATGACAATTTGCTTGTACCGCTGGTTTCAACAATAAAAAAATCATTTATGCCATCACCATTTGGCGTAAATACATCGGGAATATCCTCAAAGTCTAGTTTGTCAGCACCAAATACTGGTTCAAGCCTAATGCTTCTTGTGTACTCAATAAAATTACTTAACGCGAAAACGTTACTTACCCTTAAAGTTACGGTGTATTCACCACCATTCTCAAAGGTGTGATAAACATTTGGGAAATGACCCATTGTTGGATCACTAAACTTAAAGGTATCAGGTTCAAATCCCACAAAATCCCATTCAAAGCGCATGTCGCCTATTGAGTCCGTTTCGTTATACTCAAACATAAAAGCGCTTCGGAATACTCTTTTCAGGGAGGCTAGCTCGTCAAGTTGATTGTCGGCTAAAACACGGAAATATGCTGGGTTAACCTCTATGGTATCAATAATTGGAGCTTCAAGCTCTGGGTGGTCGAGGGTAACAATAAATTGTGTTGTATCTGTAATGTCGTATTCAAAGGTTGGATTTTCCTGGGTTGATGTTAAGCCATCTTGCCCAAAATCCCAACTGTAACTATTAGCACCAGATGTGTTGGGATAGAATTGAACCACAGATTTACTCTGAGGGTCATCTGTCTCAAGAAGTTTGTATGAAAAGGACTCTGAATCCTGACCCAGCAATCCAGTTGTTACAAACATCAAAAAAACGTATAAGATTATGTGTTTTTGCATTGTACTCAATCTTTCAACATGTAAATATAGTAAATGCCATAAAATCCTCCCTATAATTGTTTGGTTAATTTCCTAACCACCCTAAAATTATTAAAAAACTCTTTAGCAAAAACTCGTAAAACAGTATAGCCTGGAATGGCGAGCAGCATGCCTAAGATGCCTGCAATGCTCCCTGCAATAAGCAGTACTATAAATATTTCCAATGGATGCGCTTTGACACTGCTTGAAAAAATAAGTGGTTGAAACAGAAAGTTGTCAACGAGCTGAACGGTAACGAAAGATATTGTCATAAATATCATTAAAGGGAAGAGTTCAGTAGCAAAATCCATATGTAAATTGGTGGCCACACCAATAATTAAACCAAGAAAAGTGCCAATAATCGGCCCCACATAAGGAATTACATTTAACACCCCTCTGAACAGGCCTATTACCAAAGCTGTTTTGAAAGGTATTCCTACTATTAAAAGACCAATTGTGTCAAGTGTCATTACACCAGTACTCTGGAGAAGAATACCTATAAAGTAACGGCGTAAGAGCCTATTTACGCTGGTTAATGCGTGCGTTATATTCCTCTCATATTTCTCTGGAAAGAGAATGGTTACGCCTTCAAAGAACAGGCCCTCTTCTTTTAAAAAGAAGAAGGTGATAAATGAAACGGAAAAAACAGCGATAAACAGCCCACCCAAGATATTTGCAGTAGAATTGAAAAACTGTGTTGCAAAGTTCACATTCACCATATTGCTAACCTCCTCAATTAAATAATCGCGAAAGGAATAGTCCTCAACCGATGCGGGTAGATACTGTTTAATAAATGCATCAATCTGCGTGAGGGGGTCGTCAAAATTGGCTATCATGTTAGGGACATTAACGGTGCTTAGCTCGTTTATTTGACTTATAACCAGCGGTATCATTATTCTAAAGAAAAGAAAGAAGAAGAACCATAGCGTTACCAAACCAACAGTTGCACCTAATGCCCTGGGAGGGCGCCAGCCTTTTATATTTATTTTGCAAACTAAATCTACAATGGGTTTGCCAATTAATGAAAGCACAGCCGATGCCAAAACGTAAGCCACTATGTTATTAAAGTACCATAGCAGAAATATTACAATTGACAACCCTGCACCCAGAATAATATACCGTGCCAGCCTGTTCATGCAAAAAAAAGAATTGGTTAAGTAGCCTAAAAGATATACAAAATTTACTGAAATAAATAATTCCAGTCATCAAACCTACATCAAATAGTGCAATTTACAAAATTTCATTAAAATTTATAATGGTTGTACCAGCTAAACCAAGTGTATATTTTTTTATCAAATTCCCATATCATTTAATAAAAACCAATGTTTCAAGATTTTTTTCTTTCTCACAAGGGTGAGCTAGCCGCTCTCCTAACAGCATTCTTTTGGGCTATTACGGCGCTGGCTTTTGAGTCTGCCGGTAAAAAGGTTGGCTCATTATCAGTAAACCTAATTAGGCTAATAATTGCATTTACCTTTTTAAGCTTCTACTCATGGATAGCCCGTGGTGTTATTTTTCCTACCGATGCCAGCGTGCACAACTGGGTTTGGTTATCCTTATCGGGTTTAGTGGGCTTTTTACTTGGCGACCTCTTCCTTTTTAAGGCATACGTTATTGTTGGTGCACGCATATCAATGCTTATAATGGCAATGGCACCCCTTGTTGCTGCTCTTATTGGCTGGGTTTGGTTGGGCGAAACCATTACTCCGAGGCAGGGGCTTGCCATGTTTCTCACCTTCACAGGAATTGCTTTGGTTATCCTGCGCCGTGAGATGAGCGACCCCGCGTTGCCCAAATCTCAACGACGTAAGCTTAAATTTTCATATCCAATTACTGGTTTATTATTAGCATTTGGTGGTGCGGTAGGACAGGGTGGAGGTCTGGTGCTAAGCAAGTATGGTATGGCCGATTATGATGTATTCTCATCAGTACAAATAAGGGTGCTTACGGGTGTTATTGGGTTTGCTTTGCTTTTTATGATACTGGGGAGATGGGCCGCTTTTACCAAAGCGGTTAAAAACAAGCGAGCTATGGGGCGCATTACCATTGGAGCATTTTTTGGTCCGTTCCTTGGGGTATCCTTCTCTTTATGGGCCGTGCGGTTTACAACCACTGGCGTTGCTTCGGCAATCATGTCAATTGTGCCTGTTATTATCATTCCATTCTCGGTATTTATTATGAAGGAGAAGTTTAACCCAAAGGAGCTATTTGGTGCAGTTATAGCCATAGCAGGTGTTGTTTTATTTTTCACCTAGTAAAAAATGCCTAAATTTGAGTCTTTACATTTAAACATATATAATTAATACTAACATAACTACTAGTAAAATGAAGCAACTAATCAGAAGTTTTTCAATCATTTGCTCATTCGCATTTTTATCCATGTCTGTATGGGCAAACGAGGATGCCAGAATGATGCGGTATCCTGACATAAATGGGAACCAGATTGTTTTTGTTTATGCTGGTGATATCTGGACTGTGAATGCCAACGGTGGCGATGCCCGTAAGCTCACTTCCCATAAGGGGATTGAGCTATTCCCCAAAATATCGCCCGATGGAAAGTGGATTGCCTTCTCGGCAGAGTACAGCGGTTCGCGCCAAATTTATATTATGCCCTCGGAAGGTGGTGAACCAACGCAGCTTACATATTACAACGATGTTGGTGAGATGCCACCACGCGGAGGTTACGATTACGTTGTGCTGGGATGGACCCCCGATAGCAAGAATGTGCTGTTCCGAGGAAACAGAACACCTTATGGCGAGCGAATGGGGAAGTATTTTACAATAAGTATTGATGGTGGCTTTGAAGAGGAGCTGCCCGTTCCTCATGGTGGTTTTGCCGACTTATCGCCCGACGGTAAAAAACTTGCATTTGTTTATGTTGACAGGGAGTTCAGAACTTGGAAACGATACAAAGGTGGTCGTGCATCAAACCTATGGATTTATGACCTTGAGAAGCATACCTCAGAGCAGATTACCCACTTTAAGGGAACTGACCAGATTCCAACCTGGTATGGCGATAAGATTTACTTTGCATCGGATGAGAACCTATGGCTTAATGTGCACAGTTACGATGTGAATACCAACGAAAAAAAGAAGCTAACCAACCATAAAGAGTTTGATGTGATGTGGCCAAGCGGAAGCAACGGCCAGCTGGTTTACGAGGTTGGCGGACATTTATACAAATTAAACCTTGAAACTGAGCAGGAGGAGAGGGTTAAGGTAAACATCAATTACGATTACGCCAACACGCTACCTTATCACAAGAACGTTAAGGAGAATATTCACAGCATGGCCATTTCGCCAAGCGGTAATCGTGTGTTATTCGATGCCAGAGGTGATATCTTCTCAGTGCCTGCAGGCGAAGGAACCACGCATAACCTAACAAATATGCAGGGTGTACGTGCGGTTTACCCACAATGGTCGCCCAATGGTAAGCACATTGCTTTCTACTCCGATGAGACCGGAGAGTATGAGGTGTATCTGCTTGAGAACAAAGAGAATGCCGAGCCAAAGCAGGTAACCAAAAACTCGCAGGGTTGGAAGTACCCCGCCAAGTGGTCGCCTGATAGTAAGATGCTGGTATTCTTTGACCGTTCAATGAGGTTACAGCTGCTTAATGTTGAGTCGGGTAATCTTTCAGTTATTGACACCCCAACAAGCCATGAGCTGCGCGACTACGATTTCTCTCCCGATTCGCGTTGGGTCGCCTACACAAAGAGTAGCTCCAATGGTTTAGGAGCAATTTGGGTGTACAACGTTGAAAAGAACGAAACCAAGCAGCTAACAAACGATACGTTTGGCGACAGGAACCCTGTTTTTTCCAAGTGCGGGAACTACATATTCTTCCTATCTAACCGCGATTTTAATCTGGAGTTCTCCAGCTACGAGTTTAACTACCTTTACAATAATGCAACACGAATTTATGCTGTTTCCTTGCGTAACGACAGCCCTCGCCTTTTTGAGCCCGAAGAGACCGTTGAAAAGGTTGATGATGAGGAGGAGAATGATACTAAAGTAGAGAATATATCCATTGATTTTGACGATGCCAACCAGCGCATTGTTGCATTCCCACTTTCATCGGGAGGCTACTGGAATATTCAGCCCGTTGCCGATGGCTTGGTTTACTTTAACAACGAGGGCATGCATCTATATAACATTAAAGACCAGAAAAGTGAAGAGATAATGTCGGGCATTCGTTCTGGACAGGTTTCTGCTAACGAGAAAAAGTTCCTATACCAAAGAAGAGACGATTATGGAGTTGCATCACTTTCCCCAGATCAATCGAAGGGGAAAGGTAAACTCGACCTAAGCGATATGACCATGCGTATTGAGCCTCGCAAGGAGTGGGAGCAGATTTTTGTTGACGGGTGGCGTATATACCGCGACTTTTTCTATGTTGATAATCTGCATAATGTTGATTGGGACGAGTTCCGTGAGCGGTACTCCAAAATGTTGCCTCATCTGAATCATCGCTTCGACCTCGATTATATTTTTGGCGAGATGGTGGCTGAAACCAATACAGGTCACGCCTATGTAAATTATGGCGATTTTGAGCGTGTTGAAAGGGTTGAGACTGGCCTGCTTGGTGCAAAACTGGCTGCCGATGTGCAGAGCAAACGCTACCTTATAAAGAAGATTTATGAGGGTGAGAACTGGAATTCTGCCCGTCGCTCGCCCCTCACAGAGCAGGGTATTGATATTAGCGCAGGCGATTATATTATTAAGATAGATGGTCAGGATGTAACAACCAATATTAACCCATACAAACTGCTGGAGAATAAGGTTGACAAGGCTGTTAGGCTAACCGTAAATTCAAAGCCAACGGCTAAGGGCGCCCGTACTTATACCATAAGGCCCATTTCAAGCGAGATTGAACTAATGTACCTAGACTGGGTGAATACTCGCAGAGCGCTGGTTGATAAGCTGTCCGATGGTAGGATTGGCTACATGCATGTTCCCAACACAGCAGTTGAGGGCAACCGTGAGCTGCACAGGGGGATGTATGCGTATCACCATAAGGATGCTCTAATAATTGATGAGCGATTTAATGGCGGTGGGTTTATTCCCGATAGGATGATTGAACTGCTTAGCCGCACAACCCACGCCCTTTGGCACAGAGCAGGGCTGCCCGACCCCATGCGCACCCCAGGGGTTGCGCACGATGGCCCAAAGGCCATGCTTATTAATCAGTACTCCTCATCGGGTGGCGATGCGTTTCCTTACTTCTTCCGTCAGAAGAATCTAGGAACCATTATTGGTACCCGTACCTGGGGCGGATTGGTTGGCATGACAGGCAACGCCTCCCTTATGGATGGTGGCTATATTGGCGCACCACGGTTTGGAATATATAACGATGAGGGCGAATGGATTATTGAAGGTGTTGGCGTTTACCCCGATATTGAGGTGGTGGACGAACCTCATCTGCTTTACAAGGGGTTTGACCCATCGCTGGAGAAGGCTGTTGAGGTGCTGCTTAAGCAGCTGGAGGAGAATCCTCCTAAGGAATGGCCACTCCCCGCCGACCCCGACAGGTCGGGATGGATTGAGACGGAGATTAAATGATTTAAAATTAGATAAATAGAACTTACCCATTCAGTTTATAAAGCTGAGTGGGTAA
>JBKHAH010000097.1:0-10876 GCA_046542995.1 Bacteroidales bacterium | reverse complement strand
AACAAAATCAATGCATTAACTAATTATTGTGAATTTTCTCCGGACACTACTGATTAAGAAACTGTTTAAGTTTCAATTAACACTCTGTTTTTCTATTGCCACGGGCTGGTTGCTTAGCCTGTCGAAGTAAAGCCCTTGGAAGAAATATGAGTACTAAATAGTGGCTTTAGCCTCGTTTTAATAATCTTTATTGGGCTGAGCCCCAAAATACTTACACTTTATTACCGTTGGCTAAAGCCAATGGCAATGGAGCAAATTGAACCATAACCGCCTACCTAATTATTTCCCTAAACAATTAACTCATCCAGCCCACGTTTTGGAACATGATGTATTCCATTCTCATCACGCCAGTACTTTATATCACCATCATTCTTTACATCCTCAATTACAACCTCCTCTTTTGGAAACCCTAAAGCAAGCACGAGTTCAATATTTAGGTGGTCAGGAAGAGCCAATACGCTAGCCAATTCTTTGCGTTTTACCGAGGCAATCATGCATCCACCAATATTCTGCTCAGCAGCTCCCAGCATTATGGTTTGAGCTGCAATCCCTTGGTCGCGCTGGAATTCTTCGCCTATATTGGTATCCTCCATAATAACTATGTAAGCAGAAGGTCTTTCGCCCTCTTTTGGTCCCGGCCAATCTTTTAAATACCCAGCCCAGGCAACATGTGGAAAAATTTTGGCGTTGGTGCTGCTATCGTTTGATATAAAAAACTTTAGGGTTTGAATATTCCTGCTCGATGGAGTTAAGCGAGCCATGTCAACCAGTTTCATAAGTGTTTTCTTGTCAATATGTTTCTCCTGATTGAACCTTCTGTATGATCGATTTGATAGAACTAAATCTTTAAGCATAATGGCAGATATTTATATGTTTGTGGATTTTACTAAAATGGCAAGCGTGCCTGTGGCATAGAGGTATGGTTTGCAAAATCTCCTTGTAAATACTTATAGTGGCCGGCAATGGCAATCATTGCAGCATTATCGGTTGTAAATTTAAATTCAGGAATGTAAGTGTTCCAACCCAACTCTTGACCTTTTTCTGCAGTTGCCTTGCGGAGTGCTGAGTTAGCTGCAACGCCCCCGGCAAGTGCAATCTCATTAATATCAAGTTGCTTAGCTGCAGCGGTTAGTTTATCTATTAGTATTTCTACAATGGTATGCTGAAGTGATGCGCAGAGGTCTGCTTTATTCTTCTCAATAAAATCGGGGTACTTCTTCAGCTCATCGCGAATTGTGTAAAGGAACGATGTTTTTAGTCCGCTAAAACTAAAATCCACTCCCTTGGGTAATGGTTTGGCAAATTTAAATGCGTTGGGATTGCCATCCTTTGCAAACTTATCAACAACTGGACCACCCGGATAACCTAACCCCATAACCTTTGCACATTTATCAAAAGCTTCACCTGCGGCATCATCAATTGTTTTTCCAATAATTTCCATTTTGTTGTAGTCTCGAACCAGAACCAGCTGCGTGTGCCCTCCTGAAACCAGCAAGCAAAGGAAAGGTAGCTTGGGCTGGGGATTATTATCGGGTGTTTTAATAAAGTGAGATAAAATATGCCCATGTAGATGGTTTACCTCAATAAGTGGAATGTTTTGCGCCAGAGCAAACCCCTTGGCAAAGGAGGTTCCAACCAAGAGAGATCCCAGAAGACCAGGCCCCTGCGTAAATGCAATTGCATCAATATCATTTGGAGAGAGGCCCGCCTGTTTTATAGCAGTGTCAACTACTGGGATAATATTCGCTTGGTGCGCCCTTGAGGCCAACTCAGGGACAACACCGCCGTATTCTTCATGAACCTTCTGGTTGCTTATTAGATTTGAAAGAAGGTTGCCATCCCTGATTACCGCGGCAGAGGTATCATCGCACGATGATTCTATCCCAAGAATTACTAGGCTCATAATCTTATTTATTACGCTTAACAAAAATTTTCATAAACATTATTAAAATACAACTAATTATAAATGCTTTTCAGTAAATTCGGGCGTTTATAGAAAGTGGCATAGTTTATGCTTTATTTAAAGATTGTGTAAGATAAAAGTAAAGTTCTAATTGTGGGCAAAGTTATTAAAAAATCGGTTAAAGTTTTTCTGATTGTAGCAATAGTGTTACTTTCGGTTCCCACATCAATTTGGCTTTTAGTCCAGAATAGCAGCGTGCAAAGCTGGCTTGTTGATAAAACAACAAGTATTCTGGAAGAGAATCTGGGTACAACAGTTCGCATTGAAAAATTCGATTATCGTCCGTTCAACAGGGTGCTGCTTCGCAATGTGCTTATTGAAGACCTTAAGGGCGATACGTTAATTGCCACAGAAAAATTAACTGCCAGCTTGTTACGTTTTAGCAGTGAGAAAAAAATCATGTCATTGCATAGGGTTACGCTCACCAAAGCTAACATTAACTTAGTAACAGACTCGCTAGGAGTTATGAACTTGACGGAATTGCTCAACAGGATCATTAGTAAGCCTAAAGAGCCGTCCGATGAGGTATTTACCGTAAATATGAGAAATATTAGGGTTGAGGATTCCCAGTTCAGGTTACATTCCTACGAGTCAAAGCCAACTGACGGCATTGATTTTAACGACATGCACCTGTCTGGGCTGAATATTGATGCAACAGATCTCGATATTGCCGGCGATACAATTTCGCTTTTTGTTAGCGATATGAATTTTTTAGAAAAAAGCGGCTTTACAGTTGATCGTTTCAGAAGTTCAATAAGTTTGGGAAGTAAGCACATGGACTTTGAGAAGTTAAGGGTTGATGCAATGGGTGCTCAAATTTACCTCCCATATTTACGTATGGCATACAATGATTGGGACGACATGGGTGATTTCTTAGAAAAGGTAAAGCTTAGGGGAACTATTGACAAGTCAAAGTTAACCACCCATTTCCTATCCTTCTTTGTCCCGGGTCTAAACGCATTTAACGAGCAGGTTTCCATTGAGGCTGACCTCCGTGGAACTATTAGCGATCTTAGGATAAAGAACCTTAAATTGTCAGCCAAAGATTCAACCATGCTCGCTGCAAATATCAACCTAATCGGATTGCCAGATTTTAATTCTACGTTGATGTTTATTGATATTAAAGATTTTAAAACAACCATAGAGGATATTGAAAGCATCGAGAATTTGAGCACCAATGAAAGAATTGTTGACTTGCCCGAAAACTTTACCTCCTTACGAACCATAGGTTATGCCGGAACATTTACGGGCTTTATCTCCGATTTTGTTGCATATGGCACCTTATCATCAGCAATTGGGGATGTTACTATGGACCTGTCTTTTAAACCAGGTAAAGGTAAGCTTGTTAACTTTAAAGGGAATGTGTCAACAAATGAATTCAATGTAGGAGAATTAACCGGGGTTAACGAGGTAGGTAAAACAAGTTTAGAAGCAACAGTTACCGGAGTAACTGATTATAATACGAAGTTAGAAGTTAATACCGATGCATCCATTTTTTCACTTGTTGCAAATAATTATAGGTACCAAAACATTGATGTATCAGGAAACTTATCCAGTAAAAAGTTCATTGGCTCACTTTCCCTCGATGATCCAAATGCTAAGCTAAATTTCACGGGGAAGGTTGATTTTGCCGACACATTACCTGTATTCGACTTTTCAGCCTTTGTTCCTAAACTTGATCTGGTTAAACTAAACCTAAATAACGTTGATAGTTTGTCACAAGCATCATTTCTCCTAACAGCAAACATATCGGGTAACAGCTTGGATAATAGTCAGGGAGAAGTTAAGCTTGTCAACGGAATGTACAGAAACCAGAATGGTGAGATAAAGACCAACGATATAACAATTAACGCAAATAATACGGTTGAAAGTAAACTGATTTCCGTAAAATCGGAATTTGCCGAAGGGGAACTCCGTGGAAAATATAACTATGAAAATATTTTTAGCTCCTTTCAGCAATTAATATACTTATATATACCTGCATTAAGTCCCGATAATAAGAAGCCCCAAGTGACTTATAGTGGAGTTGATAATCCGGAGTATAACGATTATATTATTAAGTTAAGGGTAAAGCGCACAAGAAAACTCACTGATGTTCTGTTCCCAAATTTTAGAATTGCCGAGAATACCAATGTTTTTGGAATATATAATCCAGACTTTCAGTCCCTTACTCTAAAAGTGATGATTCCGGAATTAAAACTTGGAAGCAATGTTGTAAGGAATGTCTCAATTGATGGGCAAACCAATGATTCAGCATTTGTTGCAAGCCTATCTGCTCCCTATGTTGATATTGGGGGGACGTATGTAAGGAATATCTCGTTAAACGCATCTGCTTCCAATAATAATCTTTCAACCTCAGTACTTTGGGACAATAGAACCAGTATAAAGAATAAGGGTGAGATACAGTCAAATACGATTTTTGAGCATGGCGATGGATACAATAAGATTAACTTTCATTTAGCCCCATCGAAATTTTTCCTAAACGATACCATTTGGAATGTGGCATCGTCACAGGTAATAGTTGATTCATCTTTAATAACAATCAACAACTTCAGGCTATTTAATAATAAGCAGAACCTAAGGGTTAACGGGAGCATTGCATCAGTAAAAGAGGATAGCATTAGGGTTGATCTTGAAAATATTGATGCTTCAAACCTGAATTTTTATACTAATAATTTGGGGTATAACTTTAGCGGGGACATTGATGGGTATGCTGTAGTTAGCGATGTTATAAACAACCCGCTTTTTTACGGAGACCTTATGCTGCATGACCTAATCATCAACGAACAAGAAGTAGGGAACGTTCAGCTTACAAGCCAATGGTTTGCTGAGGAGAACAGGCTCTCACTAAACGCCCTTAATACCCTAAATGAGAAGCCTCGATTACAGGTTGTTGGCAGCCTTTACCCAGATAATGGTAATATCGATTTTAATGTAGATATTGAAGAGTTGCAGTTAACCCATATTGAGCCACTTATGGCTGGCGAGGTGCTGGATATTGGAGGTGCGACAGCTGGTAATGTGAAGGTTACGGGTACTCTCGATAAACCAAATATGAACGGTAAACTACAAATAATTGATGGGGCAGGTACCATTAATTTTACTCGTACAAGATATAGTTTAAACGATCCAATTTATATTGAGAATAGCAACTTATTTTTCAGGGATTTTAAAATTGTTGATGCCAACAACAAGCTAGCTTCCCTTAGTGGCTCTGTAAGTACAAACTACTTTAAGGATATTACCCTCGATCTATTGCTTACTCCAAAAAACTTTCAATTTCTCAATACAACCGAGCGGGATAATGAGCTCTTTTACGGAACCGTTTTTGCTACAGGTCAGGCAAGAATCAATGGGACTCCAAATGATTTAAATATGAATGTGTCTGTTAAAACCAATCAACGTACAGCCATATTCCTACCTCTCGCATCATCTAAAGACGTTGCCGAGCACGATTTTGTAAACTTTATCAACAGGAGTGATGAGATAATTATTATTGAAGATATTGAAGGGGTAGAGAGTTTGCAGAAATCAAATCTGAATCTAACACTTGATATGGAAGTAACTCCTGATGCTGATGTGCAGATTATTATTGATAAGCAGCTGGGAGATATCATTCGCGCAAATGGGGCTGGAAAACTAAAAATGGAAATCAATCCCAGCGAGGATGTTTTTAACATGTTTGGCAATTATGTTATTGAGAGGGGGGATTATCTTTTCACGCTTCAGGGTGTAATTAATAAAAGATTTAAAATAGGAGATGGAAGCACCATAACATGGAATGGTGATGTGGAGGATGCCATAATGGATATTAATGCCATCTACTCGCTGCGTACTTCACTTGGCCCCCTTAACCCGAACCCCGACACCGAGGATGATAAGTTTAGCAGGAGAACTCAGGTTGATTGCCAAATTAACCTTGAGGGAAAACTTATGGAGCCCAATATTAATTTCGATATAAAGGTACCAATCGCCGAAACCGATCCTGAAATTGAAGCCGTTGTTCAGGACGCTCTAAATACGGATGAAAGAATGAGTAAGCAGTTCCTTTCGCTTCTTGTTATTAATAACTTTACCAGCCCTGAAGATCAGATGATGGGAGGATTTAGCCAGGGGTTAGCCTCAACTGCCAGCGAAATGCTATCCAATCAGCTGAGTAACTGGCTCTCGCAGTGGAGTAGTACTTTTGATATTGGTGTAAACTATCGGCCTGGCGACGAGATTAGCTCCAACGAGATAGAACTCGCACTTTCAACCCAGCTGTTTAACGATAGGGTAACCATAAACAGCAACGTGGACATGGGCAACGATAATGCTAGCACTCCTTTAGCAGGCGATTTTAGCATCGATGTAAAAATTATTCCATCGGGTAAATTAAGGGTAAAAGCCTTTGCCCGAACAAACGACGATATTTATTCAAGTACAAGCCAAACTGAAGATTATACAACAGGAGCAGGTGTTATGTACCGAGAAGATTTCAATACATTTAATGAACTTTGGGAAAAATATAAGCGCTTTTTCAAAAGAGAAAATGCAAATGATGTATGGCAGGATAGCTATTCGGAGTTTAACCCTGACATATCGTTTATTCCTGATTCAACTCGTGTAAAACAAAAACCTTATGTATTTATAAAATAGACTTTAACTTTTATGCGTTTTTTTATTAATTTCGGCAAAAAATATTGAAATATGAACCTTTCCTTACTTCTTTTACAAGTTGATGTTGCGGCCCAAGAGATGGCTGAACCTACAGGCGAGTTAACGTTAAGTTTTTGGGAATTAGCCCTAAAGGGTGGATGGGTAATGATCCCCCTCGTTTTCTTATGGTTTCTTGCTGTTTATCTTTTTATTGAAAGATTTTGGGCAATAAAGAAAGCCTCGCGAGAGGATATAAACTTTATGAATAAGATTAAGGACTACATCCTTAATGATAAGGTTGAGTCTGCGGTAGCACTTTGTCAGGCTCAGAACACTCCAGTAGCTCGAATGATAGAGAAGGGCATTCACCGCATAGGAAGGCCCTTGTCCGATGTTAATGCAGCCGTTGAAAATGTAGGAAACCTTGAGATATCAAAATTGGAGGGAAGCCTCCCAACGCTTGCTACCATTGCAGGCGGTGCACCAATGATTGGTTTTTTAGGAACTGTAATTGGTATGATTAGGGCCTTCTATGATATGTCAATGGCTGGAAATAACATTGATGTGGGGCTGCTCTCAAATGGTATTTATACTGCTATGGTAACTACGGTTGCTGGTCTTATTGTTGGTATTGCAGCATATTTTGGCTATAACATTTTGGTAGCTAAAGTTGAAAAGGTGATTTTTACCATGGAAGCAAATACAACGGAATTCATGGATCTACTTAACGAACCGGTTTCCTAATTTAAAAAAATTAATTATGGCACTTAAACGCGGATCCAAGGTCAATCCAAATTTTAGCATGTCGTCCATGACAGATATCGTTTTTCTTCTGCTCATATTTTTCATGGTATCGTCAACGCTGGTGGCTCCAAATGCCCTTAAGTTGCTGCTGCCCCAGAGTAATAGCCAAACGCCCGCTAAAGCCATTACAACTGTTAGCATTACGCACGACATCAACTTTTATGTTGAGCAAACCCCGGTTCCCTTTAGGGACCTTGAAACTATGCTTGCCCAAAAAATGCAGGGTCAGAATGAACCTACAATTTCTTTACACGTTCATCGTTCGGTACCAATGGAAGAGGTTGTTAAAGTAATGAATATTGCCAAGGACAACCGTTACAAACTAGTATTGGCAACGCAACCATTAAAATAAGAATGACAAGCAAAACCAATGGCATAGTAGGATCAGTTTTAGTGCATATTCTAATTATTGCGCTACTAATTTTCTTTGGTTTTTCAACTCAATTACCTTTACCTGGAGAGGAGGGTATACTAATAAATTTTGGAGATGATGAGCAGGGGATGGGAGTGCAAGAACCACGTCAATCGCCTCAGGAAACCACATCACCAGTACAACCACAAACATCTCAGGAAGAGGAGACTCCAATGACACAGGATGTTGAGGAGGCACCGGTATTACCCGAAAGTGAAGCAGTTACAGACCCCAGCGATACTCAGGAAACCGAACCCCAACCCGATTCCCAACCACAGCCTGATACAGAACCAGAGCCAGAAGAGGAAAAGCCTCGCGAGCTAGATAGGAGAACCTTGTTCCCAGGGCAAAGTGATGAGGGGAATACCTCAGGAGAGGGCGATACTGGGTCCCAAGGGAACCAAGGTGATCGTGATGGTTCACAAGATTCCCCAAACCGTGAAGGAGGTGCTACCAGCGGGGACGATGGCATTAGTTTTAGCCTAAAAGGAAGAGATGGCCTCTCATTGCCTCAGCCCGATTACCCAAGCCAAAAAAGTGGGCGCGTTGTGGTAGAGGTCAGGGTCAACAGAAACGGTAATGTTACAAGCGTTAGAGGCGGTGTAAGAGGATCCACAACTACTGACTCAGAACTAATTACTGCTGCAGAGAAAGCAGCCAAACAAGCAAAGTTTGATGTTAGTCAAGATGCGCCAGAAACCCAAACTGGTACAATAACCTACGTGTTTAAGTTACAGCAGTAATAATTAAACCACAAACCCATGAGAACTTTATTTCTTGCAATTATCTTAATTCCTTTTGCTTTACAAGGATTCTCTCAGTATAAATACGAAAAGGAGACTCGTATAAAAGAGGCTGATGTCCCTAAGAATGCTCTAAGTTTTGTTGAGTCACTAAATTTTAACACGAAAATTAAATGGTATGAAGAAACAGGATACGACAGGATATCTTTTGAGGCAAAAACAAAATACAATGGGAAATTGTATAGTATAGAGTTTTCAGAAGAGGGTACTTTTGAAGATGTTGAAATAGTAATTGAACCTGATGAAATCCCTCCGAGCGTTTTTACTCTGATTAACAATTACTTACATTCTAAGTACAATAAGCTGTCAATTCAGAAGATCCAGATTCAGTATAAAGGAGATAGAGATGAAATGATACATTTCTTAAATACTGAGGAGTCCAATGAGCATATTGAAACGAATTATGAGCTGGTTATCTCAGCAAAAATTGAAGGCTCTTTCGTGCTGTTTGAGTATTTGTTTTCGGGTAATGGAGAGTTTATAAATAGGCAACAGATTATATTAAAAAGGTTTGAAAATATTCAATATTAGAATTATGCGCATTAGTTTTTGTCTTAGTTTTCTAGTGGCCTTCTTAATAATCCCATCTTTAAATTTAGCACAAAGCGATACGGAAGTAGGACTAAAACCTTCAATAAATATCAACAAAAAGCTTAAGAGGGATTGGTCATTAAACCTTAAAGTTGAGTCGAGACAATCCCTAATAAATGATATTACAAATTTCAGTTATTTGCACACTAATTTTTCTTTTATTACTTCAAAGAAGATAGGGATAAATACTTTATTTGCAGCAGGATACCTAATGAGAGTTGAGACAGATGCAATTAAGAACCGTGCAATGCAGCAGCTTATTGTTATTAGAAGGTATAATGAATTTATGCTCTCTCACAGGTTTGCAGCCGACCAAACATTTGAGAAGGATGAATACACAGAGTACAGGTATCGGTATCGAGTGGCTGCTGAGGTTCCTCTGGAAGGACAAACACTCGATCCAAGGGAATTCTTTATTAAGCTGAATAGTGAATACTTAAATTCACTATCTAAGGAAGAGTACGATCTGGAAGTTCGAGGTGCTGCATTTCTAGGGTACACTATATCTCCAAATAGCAAATTTGAATTTGGGATTGATTATAGAATGAATTCTTTTATTAGTGGAGATATTAGAAATCGTTTATGGGTCGCTATAAATCTATATCAGGCATTCTAGAAAAGGATTTTGAAACGAAATACTCATCGGTTTTTAAAAAAAAAGTAGCTTAACAGCAAAAATAAACACAGCTGCTAGAACAAACCATCGAACGAACCCAGCCCCCTTCTTTATAGCCATGCGCGAGGCCACCCAGGCACCACCCATGCTGCCCATTCCTAAAATGACTCCAAGCCTATAATCTACCTGATTATTATAAATAAAAACCCCAAGCGCTGCAATGGTAAACACAAGAACTATTACCAGCTTAATAGCGTTCGCTTTAACTAGGTTATATCCTGCTCCTAGAACAAGTCCCGCGAGGAGAAAAAAACCAACTCCTGCCTGTATAAAGCCACCATACATGCCAATGCCAAAAAAAATGATGAATTGAAGTATGCTGGGTTTTGCATTAACTGTACCAGCATGTTCTTTAACCCACTTATCGGGCTTGTAAAGCATAAGGAAAAACATGAAAATTAGCAATCCGCCAATAACCTTATTCATCACTTCGTCATTAAGGTTTATGGCGAGTGCTGCTCCAATAAATGATCCGATAGTTGCTGGTATAGTTAACCAAATCCCCTCTTTCCACTCAAATACCTTTTGCTGCTTAAACTCCCGAACGGCTACAATACTTTGTAGTAAGATACCTATTCGGTTTGTGCCATTGGCAACATTTGCTGGTAACCCAAGAAAAATCAGAAGGGGAAGGGTGAGCAGTGAACCGCTTCCAGCCAGCGTGTTAATAAAACCAGCAGCAAAGCCAACAGCCACAACAAGAAAATAAAGCCAAATATCCATAGATTAAAAGTGAGGATTCATGTAGCCCCGAAGTTAACGTTACAATCTCAAATAATCAAATTGAAAATTAAACAGATTGGAAAATGTAAATCTAACCAGTAATTTTGCTTACGTTTAGCCAAAATTTATATTTATGGATTGTAAAAAGGAGACAAACCTCGATCGTTGTAACTGTACGTACTCGTGTCCAAGAAAAGGAGTTTGCTGCGACTGTATTGCCTATCACCGACGGATGGGCCAATTACCTGCATGCTATTTCCCCGATG
>JBKHAH010000096.1:0-10877 GCA_046542995.1 Bacteroidales bacterium | reverse complement strand
CAATGCTCTTTGTAGGTGGTTTTTTTATTGTTATTTAATCAGTGATCCCGTCAGGATTCGAACCTGAGACCCACAGCTTAGAAGGCTGTTGCTCTATCCAACTGAGCTACGGGACCATATACGTCTTTTTACTACTATTAAGAACCTGAGACCCGCAGCTTAGCAGGCTATTGCTCTATCCCTGCCTGCCCTGTTCTTTGGCAGGCAACTGAGCTACGGGACCATATACGTCTTTTTACTACTATTAAGAACCTGAGACCCGCAGCTTAGCAGGCTATTGCTCTATCCCTGCCTGCCCTGTTCTTTGGCAGGCAACTGAGCTACGGGACCCTATATCTTTTGTTGCTACTGTTTAGAACCTGAGACCCGCAGCTTAGAAGGCTGTTGCTCTATCCCTGCCTGCCCTGTTCTTTGGCAGGCAACTGAGCTACGGGACCAATTCACTTTCGGACTGCAAAAATAGAAAAATCATTTCAAATAGGGAATTTTATTGTGAATTTTATTTGATTGATGACCGGATTCTAACTTAAGTCGCATATAATCAAAAACTCCGAAGCGAATATTATGTCCTTTATTTTTCTAGTTTCAACACTATCTGTACAGTTCCAGATTTTTGCGCAGATTTAATTACTTTCCATGCCAAACAGCAACCTTTTTTCTATTAAATTCTTAAGGTTTTATTCTATATTTGCCATTCTTAAAAGAAAACCAAATAAATAGTTCTATGAGAAAATTCATCCTTTCATTCCTTACAATCGTTCTTATGATAGGGTTTGAGGCTACTCCATGTACAAGTTACCTTGTAACAAAAGGGGCTTCGGCTGATGGTTCCTCACTAATTTCATACGCTGGCGATTCACACATTAGGTTTGGGCAGGTTTACTTCCGTCCAAGAGCAAGTTGGTCGGATGGTGATATGCAAACCATTTACGACAGGAGTTCTAATCGTGCGCTCGGTCAAATTCCCTATCCAAACGAAACCTATCAGGTAATTGGTTTCATTAATGAGCATCAGGTGGCAATTGGTGAGAGCACCTATGGTGGCAGAAGTGAGCTAAGAGACACAACGGGTATCATTGACTGGGGGAGCATAATGTTCCTAGGGTTACAACGTGGCAAAACAGCGCGCGAGGCTCTCAAGGTTATGGTAGAGCTGGTAGAGGAGCATGGTTACTACAGTTCAGGTCAATCATACTCAATTGCTGATCCTAACGAGGTTTGGATTCTAGAGATTATCGGTAAGGGTATGGATATAAAAGAGGGTCGTCGTGGGCGTAAATCTTACAATGCCAACAAGGGCGCGGTTTGGGTAGCCAGACGTGTTCCCGATGGCTACATAAGCGCCCATGCTAACCATGCAAGAATCACCACATTCCCTAAGGAGAACGAATCATCAAAATCAATAAGTTCAAAGAATTTAGATAAGATTTTTGATCCTGAGGTAGAGGTGGTTTATGCGCATGATGTGGTTGATTTTGCTAAGAATAAAGGATACTACGAAGGGGATGGCTCGGATTTTAGCTTTTCCGATACATACGCACCGCTCGATTTTGGAGCAGCACGTTTCTGTGAGCTACGCGTATGGTCATTGTTCAATCAGGTGAGTGACAATATGGATCAGTATTGGGACTATGCCATTGGAGAGGCCAAAGGCCCTCGTATGCCCCTATGGATAAAACCTGAGCGGAAATTAACTCCTCGCGATTTAATGGAGTTCAAGGGCGATTATCTTCAGGGAACCGACCTCGATATGAGCAAGGATATTGGTGCTGGCCCTCATGGCTTGCCTTACCGTTGGCGCCCGTTAACTTGGGAGCATAACGATAAGGAGTATTTTCATGAGAGGGTTACCGCCACGCAGCAAACTGCATTTTCGTGGGTTGCTCAAATGCGCGATTGGCTGCCTGATCCCATTGGAGGTATCCTATGGTACGGACTTGATGATGCAAACCTTTCGGTTCATGTCCCATTCTACTGTGGAATATCGCATGTGCCAAATTCGCATTCCGAGAATAACGGAGATATACTAACCTACTCGGAAGATGCTGCATTTTGGGTATTCCAAAGAGTTTCGCACTTTGCATACCTCTTTTACGACAGAGCCATTGTTGATATCCGTAAGAAGCAGGATGCTATACGTACGCAGCTAGAATCGTTTGTGCCCGCAATTGATGAGGGAGCCAAGTTGCTTTACGAGCAGGACCCTAAACTAGCAGAAAGTTTTATTACCAATTTCACTCATAACACTGCCAAGAACGTTGTGGATGAATGGCGTGAGCTAGGTCAGTTCCTGCTGGTAAAATATTTAGACGGGAACATAAAGCAGGAAGAGAATGGTGAGTTTCTACGAAATCCCTGGGGCTTCCCAAAATCACCCCAATTCCCTGGCTACCCCGATGAGTGGAAAGACAACCTGATTAACAATACAGGCGATAAATTTCTAGTTCCAGAAAATTAGGAGAACGATTATACTTTAAGTATTAACCATTAATCTAGTTTGATGAAAAGCATATTTAAGAAGATAAAGCAGAAGTCGGGCAGACTATTTGCTCGCGCGTTAGATTATGTCGAGATAATTGGAAATAAGCTGCCGCATCCTGCAACGCTCTTTGCGCTGCTGGCGCTTATCGTTGTGTTCTTTTCTTGGTTAGGTCACGTGTTAGGCACACAAGCAGAGCACCCTGTTGATGGAACCATTATTGAGGCAAGAAGCCTGCTAAGCGGAGATGGTATTAGGTGGATGTACACCAACTTAATTGAAAACTTTTTGAAGTTCCCTCCTTTAGGTTACGTGCTAGTTGTAATGATTGGGATTGGTGTATCTGAGGGCTCAGGTCTTTTCACCACAATGATCAGATCGTTGGTTCTTAGCGCTCCTCCTAAACTAGTTACTGGTGCTATTGTACTGGCCGGGATCCTTTCACACCTGGCATCAGAGGCTGGTTATGTTATTCTAATTCCATTAGGTGCTATGATTTTTCATGCGCTTGGGCGACACCCAATGGCCGGATTGGCAGCAGCGTTTTGCGGAGTAAGTGGTGGTTTTGGTGCTAACTTCTTTATTGGATCTATTGACCCAATTTTGGCAGGTATTTCCGAGTCGGCTGCTCAGATGATAATTCCTGATATGACAGTGAATCCGGCTGTTAACTACTATTTTATGTTTGTTTCTTCGTTTTTAGTAGTTTTCCTTGGCACTTGGGTTACTGAAAAAATTGTTGAACCTCGTTTGGGTAAGTACGATGGACCTGCAGAGAAACTTCCTATTGTTCAACTTAATGCTAAGGAGAAAAAAGGCCTGAGATGGGCAGGGTACGTTTTACTAATCACTTTAGTGGCTCTTGCATTTACTGTTATTCCTGAGAATGGTATTTTTAGGAATCCCGAAGATGGGTCTGTTTTACACTCACCATTCTTTGATGGAATTATAATTGCAATACTTCTCATGTTCTTTATTCCCGGACTTGTTTATGGTTTGGTTGTTGGTACCATAAAAAGCGATAAGGACGTTGCAAAATTTCTTGGACAATCAATGAGCGGAATGGGCGGCTATATAGTATTGGTTTTCTTTGCTGCTCAGTTTGTTTACTTTTTTAACTATAGTAATCTGGGTATAATTTTTGCCATAAAGGGGGCTCATACATTGCAGACCATTGGTTTAACTGGCCCGGCGCTAATAGTGGCATTCGTATTGCTTTCAGCATTTATTAATATGTTTATGGGTAGTGCTTCGGCTAAGTGGGCTATTATGGCGCCTGTATTTATCCCCATGCTAATGCTTATTGATCCACCATACCACCCTGGTTTAACTCAGGCCGCTTTCCGTATTGGCGATTCAGTAACAAACCTTATTACGCCCATGATGAGCTACTTTGCGCTTATTGTAACCTTTGCACAAAAGTATGATGAGAAGTATGGTATTGGAACAATCATATCGGCAATGATACCCTACACGTTTGTGCTTACGCTGGGTTGGATTGCGCTTCTTGTAATTTGGATGCTATTTGGAATACCATTAGGCCCTGATGGACCTTTATACATTCCATAATTTCTTAATGAAAGGTTTTAAAAAAAATCCCCGAGCATTATATTTGCCGGGGATTTTTTTCATATTACCCATTATGCAATTTACATGCTCTCTGAAAGTTCTTTCTCGGCGAAAGCAATCAGTTTTCTTCTCGCCTCATCGTATTCTGGATAATCCTTAAAATCGGGATTGTTTTTTTGGTACTCCATTACATCTTTCATGTGACCTCTAAAAAAGTTTGAGATGTCAAGTATATCCTCTATTCCATACTTTTTGTGTATGGCTTCTTCCTCCTTCTTATACTCTTCATACAGGTCTTTTACCTCCTCATAATCTTTACCTTTAAAATCTTCCCAATATTTCTCCATTAAAAGGGCTCTTTGTTCATTAACCAGAGCACTATAGCTTTCAATTGTAAGTCCCTTCTTCTCTTCCTTCACCTTTTCAGTTTTGTTTTTTTGTTGATCAGAAGATTTTTTTGACTCATCACTCGAACCGCAGGACGAGATAAGGAATGATAGAACGATTGGTAGTACAAAAGTGATTTTTTTCATAGTTTTAAATGTTTTAGGTTAGTTTGTGTTAACTTTATGCTAATATCCAATTAGAAATGGGTGGTTAGCAAAAGCATTAAAATTAGTTTGATATTGCAAATGTATTTAATTTTTTGCAAAACATCTTACGATGATCTTGTACTTTCATTCACAGTTATTAAAAATCATTTGGTATGATTAAGGTTTCCTCAGCACTTAATTGTATTCTTAATAGTTAATACGAACCAAATACCAAAAAGAATGATACTGATAAAGAATGCCGATATATATGTTCCTGAAAAATTTGGGAGAAAGGATTTGCTAATAGCAGGAAATAGAATTGTTGCCATTGAGAGCAGCATTGACCCACCTAGAGGTGTTAAGTGTAAACTAGTAGAAGCAGAAGGCCTTAAACTTACACCAGGCTATATTGATGCGCACGTGCATATTGCAGGAGCAGGAGGAGAGGGTGGTCCTTCTTCGCGAACACCTGAAATTCAATTAAGTATGCTGATAGAGGCAGGGGTAACAACAGTGATTGGATGCCTTGGAACAGATGGTATGACTCGCAATGTGGAGAGCGTACTAATGAAGGCAAAGGCCCTTCGGGAAGAGGGTGTTTCGGCATGGATTTATACAGGAGCATACCAAGTGCCAACACCTACAATAACAGGTGATGTTGGTAAGGATATGGCCCTTATAGATGAGGTTATTGGCGTTGGTGAAATAGCACTATCCGATCACCGTTCGTCATGCCCTACTACCAGTGAACTGATAAGAATTACCGAGCATGCTCGTGTAGGCGGAATGCTTGGAAACAAAGCAGGCATTGTAAATATTCACATGGGCGATGCAAAGGATCCTTTTAAGCCTATTCACGATGCTGTTAAAAGGAGCGAACTTCCATATAAGCAGTTTTTTCCAACCCACTGCAACCGGAACGATTATATTTTTGAGGATTCAAAAGAATACGGCAAAAAGGGTTGGGTTGATATTACTACAAGTTCCTATCCGTATTTCCCGCAGTACGAGGTAAAACCATCTAAATGCATAAAATTGCTAACGGATGCGGGAGTACCGTTGGAACACATTACATTCACCTCCGATGCATGCGGCTCCTTGCCGGATTTTGATCCTGAAACTGGCGAGCTGATTCAGCTTGAAATGGGAATGCCAAGTGCCAATCATAGGGAGCTGGTTGATGCCATTCTAAATGAGGGTGTACCTCTGGAGGATGCCCTCAGGGTTCTAACCTCGAACCCTGCAACGGTTTTAAAGCTAAAAACCAAGGGTAGGCTAGAGGTTGGAATGGATGCCGATATGCTGCTTTTGGATAGTGAGCACAAAATCCACTCAACCATTGCAATGGGACAAATCTTAATGTTTGATTATAAGATCTTGAAAAAGGGGGTATATGAGTAGTTGGTCAAGTTTTCAAAGTGACAATTTATTGCTCAACTCCATAGCATAAATGCTAATAATGTTAGCATCTTAACCAGTATGTTTTAGGTGTAATCTTACCTTTGTAAAAGTTAAGCTTACCCATAAAAATGGGCTGCCCTGAAAACTTAATTTCAGGATAGCCTTTTTTTGAACTTAATATTTAAAAAAATCTCCAAAACCAATATCTTTGCGCCTCAATGGAGAAAAGCCCTACTCATAATATTCTTAGACTCTACATTATTAAAGCCTCAAAATGGTTTATGCTTATAATGCCCATCGTGGTGCTTTTCTATCAGGAGAATGGGCTAGGCATGAGAGAAGTATTTATTCTTAAGTCTATTTACTCCATTTCAATTGTTATACTTGAGATTCCCTCCGGATATTTTGCCGATGTTCTAGGTCGGAAGAATACGTTGATTGTTGGAAGCTTCCTGGGCTTCATCGGTTTTTCAGTTTATTCTGCTACGTATGGTTTTTGGGGGTTTCTTATTGCCGAGATGGTTTTGGGTTTTGGACAAAGCCTTATCTCAGGCGCAGACTCCGCTTTGCTTTTCGATACGCTTAAGCAGAACAACAAGGAGAATGATTACATGAAGCATGAGGGCAGAATGATCTCCGTAGGAAACTTCACCGAGGCTATTGCTGGTGTTCTTGGTGGGTTGCTTGCAGCATTAAGCCTTCGGTATCCGTACTATGCTCAAACATTAATTGCTTTTACTGCTGTTCCGGCATCATTAACATTGGTTGAGCCTAAGATTCAGGGTGCTGCCATAAAAATGACCTTTGCCAAAACAATCAGTGTGCTTAAGCATACTCTCGTTAAGAATAAACAGTTGATGTGGAATATTTTATATTCATCATTTGTTGGTGCATCAACGCTAACTTTGGCATGGTTTGTTCAACCCTGGTTTATAAGCGTTAATTTACCCACTTCCCTTTTTGGTGTAGTATGGACTGTCCTTAACCTTTCCGTTGGACTAACAGCCCTTTTTGCCTATAAACTCGAGAGGTTTGTTGGACCGACTCGAACTGTGGTTGGATTTACCATTCTTCTTGCCCTGGGTTTTTTCGGTACTGCATTTACTGGGAGCTACTGGGGCCTTTTCTTCCTTTTCCTTTTTTATCTTGGCAGGGGGGTGGCAACCCCTGTGCTGAAAGATTACATCAACCGAATTACAGGCTCCGATGTTAGGGCAACCATCCTATCTATCCGTAGCTTTGTTATTAGGATTATCTTTTCAATTTGGGGGCCATTTTACGGTTGGTATATTGATGCTTTCTCGTTAAAAGGTGCACTGGCAATAGCAGGGATGATTTTTGTGCTGCTCTCTGGTATCACTTGCTATTTCTTTCTTCGAACAAACTTTACAAGCAATAAGATATCAGCATAAATAAAACTTTTAGTGTTTTTAGCATGTTGTATTTTGATGATCCCATACTTTAGCTGTATCTTTGCAGTGTTACTTTTAGGGGTGCCTTAATACAACGGGCTGAGATCACACCCTTGGAACCTGATCTGGGTAGTACCGGCGAAGGGAAAAAGAGTCTCTTAAATGATCCTACGCGTATTAAACCCCTTTTCTTGGTTGTTCAATAAATGTAATTGCCACTTACGGAAAGTGCACACCGTTTTTTGCATTGCAACTATTGGGCAAGGATTTATTAAACCATTAAAAGGATTAAAAAAAATGAAAAAATTTGTTTTACTGCTGCTTAGTTTGCAGCTATGTATCCTTGTTGGCGCAACGCCAATAGAAGCAGAAGGAGATTACAAGGTAAGTGGTAGAGTGCTCGATAGTAACGGCGAACCGTTAGCAGGAGCAGTTGTTTCTGTTGAGAATACTCTGATTGGCACATCAACCAGTGCCGATGGTAAGTACAGTTTGAAGCTAAGAAGAACAGGCGAGTATAAGTTTGTTGCTTCTTTTATGGGCTATAAAAAGGTGGATGTTGAGGTGTATATTGATGAAGATAAGCAGGTTGACTTTACACTTAAACCAGAGTCGATTATGGGAGAGGCTGTTGTGGTAAGCGCAACAAGAGCCAGCAGCCGCATGCCCATTGCGCAAACTAATATTAATGAGGAGGGGCTGAATGAGAGGAAATCTGGTTTTGATATTCCTTATCTCTTAGAGTTAACTCCCTCGGTAGTGGCAGTTTCAGAAGGCGGTACGGGTGTTGGGAATACTTCTTTCCGTGTTAGAGGAACCGACCTGACTCGTATAAATGTTACTGTAAACGGAATACCATTGAACGACCCCGAGTCGCAAGGCGTATGGTGGGTTAACATGCCTGACTTTGCCAACTCTGTTGACAATGTTCAGATACAACGTGGAGTTGGAACATCAACTCATGGGGCAGGAGCGTTTGGTGCTACCGTTAACTTCCAAACCAAAACCCTAAACCCCGAGCCGTTTGCTCAGGCTGAGTTTATGGCTGGTTCTTTCAATACCTTTAGAACATCAGTAAAAGGAGGAACAGGCCTAGTAAACGATAGGTTTAGCTTTGAGTCGCGATACTCAAATGTCCAGTCGGATGGATACATTGACAGGGGCTGGTCCGACCATGAATCACTTTTCCTAACCGGAGCATGGCACTCTGAAAACAGCCTGCTACGATTCAACCTAATTCACGGCGAGCAGCATACGGGGATAACTTGGGAGGGGATCCCAAGCCACATGCTCGATAGCAACAGAACATACAACCCCGCTGGCTATATGGGCAACGATGAGCAGGGGAATCCCATGTACTATCCAAACGAGTCGGATAATTATACACAAACACATTACCAGCTTATGTTTAGCCATCAGTTTAACCCTAGCTTAACGTTTAACCTTTCAGGTTACTGGGTTGCAGGTGAAGGTTATTATGAGCAGTACAAGCAGAACCAAAAAATTGTTGGCGATTATGGCTTAAACCCAATAGTAATGGGCGAAGATACCATTGCCCGTGTTGATATGGTTCGCCAAAAATGGTTAGATAATGATTTATTTGGACTTACCTATTCGCTTGCCTACAATGCCGATGCTCTAGATGTAACGTTTGGTGGTGGATGGAGCCATTACGATAATGACCATTTTGGTAATATTCTTTGGACAAAACTGAACGATGGCACCATTCCCAAAAACTATCAATGGTACCTTAACAATGGAAAAAAACTTGATTATAACATCTTCCTTAAATCCATTTATCAGTTAAATGATAAACTCTCGTTTTTTGGCGATTTGCAGTACAGGGGGATAGATTATGTGCTATCGGGTAACGATGATGACCTACAGTCGCTTGACCAATCGCACAAATGGAGTTTCTTCAATCCAAAGGGAGGAGTATTCTACCAAATTACTCCAGCGCAAGAGGCATTCTTCTCAGTAGGCGTTGCGCACAGGGAGCCATCCCGTTCCGATATTAAGGATGCCATGAAGTACAATACCAATCAAACCCCCAAGGAGGAGATGCTGATTGATTACGAGTTAGGGTACAATTTTAAATCGCATCTGTTTGCCCTTGGAGCCAATCTCTACTATATGGATTATAAAGATCAGCTGGTATTAACAGGTAAGCTTAGCGACTCCGGTTACCCATTAATGACTAATGTGGAGAGCAGCTACCGTGCAGGCATTGAACTTATGGCGGGTGTTATGCCAACTAGTTGGTTACGCTGGGATGCCAATCTAACTTTAAGCCAGAATAAAATTAAGAACTTTGTTGAGTATGTAGATTTATTCGATTCTAGCTGGAACTTTATTGGTCAGCAGGAGAACCACCTGGGCGATACCGATATATCCTTTTCACCTTCGGTGGTTGGCTCAAGCGCAATAAAAATCTTCCCAATTGAGAACCTTGGCGTTTCAATAATTTCAAAATATGTTGGCTCTCAGTATATTGACAACTCCAGCAGCCCCGATCGTATGCTCGATGCGTATTTTGTAAATAATCTGAAGTTTGACTATAACCTTAACATTAAAGGGACCAAGGGAGTGAGCCTGCAATTCTTAATTAACAACGTTCTAAACGAGCAATATGTGGCAAACGCTTGGGTATGGAGGGCCGTGTTTGACGATGGAAGCCCCGAGTACCGTGAAGATGGATACTACCCACAGGCAGGAATAAACTTTATGGGTAAGATTGTAGTAGAATTTTAGGAGGAAGACGGAAGGTTGGAGACGGAAGACGGAAGACTTATAGTATGACTTCAGTCTTCCTGTTTCAATCTTTCAGCATTAATCTTAAAAAAAATCAGGATGATAGATTGGTTACAAGCGAATTACATTGAGGTGCTGGGTGCAGTTACTGGTATCGTATTCCTTTATTTGGAAATAAAGGAGAATATCTGGCTATGGCCCTTTGGCATAGTAACATCGGCTCTTTACATCTATATCTTTTTTGTTTCAAAATTCTATGCCGATATGGGTTTGCAGTTCTACTATCTTGCAATAAGTTTATATGGCTGGTGGCATTGGTTGTATGGAGGTAAACGTAAGGGTGAGGATACGCTTCCCATTTCAAGAATTTCAACAAAGTTAGCCGCTGTATTATTTCTGGTTTCAATTGCAATATTTGCCGTGTTAGCATCCATATTAATTAACTTTACTGACTCAACTGTGCCTTATGGCGATGCATTTACCACGGCACTTAGCATAGTGGCAACCTGGATGCTTGCACGTAAAATATTAGAAATGTGGTGGGTATGGGTTCTGGTAAATGCCGTGGCCATGGGACTGTATATTTACAAAGGGCTTTATCCAACATCTGTGCTATTTTTTCTTTACTTTAGCATGAGTATTGTTGGGTATTTACAATGGAGAAAAAGTTATCTTGAGGATGCTAAACACTAAAATAGGTTTAATTGCTGAGTAGTTAATTTACATAATTTG
>JBKHAH010000018.1:0-42200 GCA_046542995.1 Bacteroidales bacterium | reverse complement strand
CTCCTCTCGTTGCGTATGATAATCCAGTAACCTATCGTAGAACTCATTATTATTATAAAGGGGATGAACCTTGTTATATACCAAATCGCCTTTTACTGTAAGTTCAAAAATTGATTCAGCAATTTTCTCGTCCTTTTTGTCAATCTTCTCCTCAGCCTGTTTTTCAATTTTCTGCACAGGCTTCTCTTTGGCAGACTTGTCACGGCTTAAACCTTGATTTACCCAAGTGTTTATCTTCTCAAAATCATTCTGCTGGGTTTCTTTAACCTCCTGCTCAAAACTATTAATTGTATTAAGATTTTTTGTGTATTCCGGTACGTCTTTGTATGTGCTCAAGAAGACTATAATTTTATTCTGCATCTCAATATTCTCTTTATTTTCATGCAGTATCTCCTTGCTTAGTTTGTACCTATTGTTTAGGTTGTATGTTCGCTGGTTAGATAAAGGTTCGGCAAGAATCTTCTTTATCTCAACCTCATTCTGTCTAATGGTAGCCAGATTTTGCGCAACGCGCTCTCTTAAAGCCTCAAGTAGTTGATTCATTATTGTTTTCATATCCTTGTGTTTTTTAGTTTAAAATTTATACTACAAACATACTGCCTCTGAAAAAAGTTCGAAAGGGCTAAATCACTTATATTTAACGAACAATTTAACTAAGTAAAAAAGCTTATGCATAGGTATTTTTACCCATAAATTCCATCCATTAACAAGAATTTAGTAGAAAATTTATCAATATATTTGCACTTAATTCTGAAAAGCAGAAAAATGCAATGCTGAAATTTTTTACTAAACGATGGGCTCTCTCCAAATTAGTACTGGTTTTCTACTTGCACTTAAAACACACCCTTTTATTATAAACTTAACACAAAATCCACTCGAATGAAAAAGACCGTATTTATTCTAATCTTACTTGTAACAGCGGCCACAAGCCTTACCGCAAAAACTGATATTATAAAATATAAGTTGGATAACGGACTAACCGTAATTCTCAATCCCGATAGCCTTAGCAGCGAAGTATTTGGAATGGTTGTGGCTAATGTTGGGGCAAAGCATGACCCTGCAACCGCAACCGGGCTTGCTCATTACATGGAGCATATGCTTTTTAAAGGCACTAAAGAAATTGGCACTACCAGCTGGGAATCAGAAAAGCCACATATTGATAAGATAATTGAATTATACGATGAGCTTGCTGCTACAGACAACGAGGATGAGCGTCAAGAAATTCAACAAAAAATAAACGAAGCCTCTGTAAAAGCTAACGAGTACGTTATTAACAATGAGCTCTGGAGCGTTTTAATGGAAATGGGAGGCACAAACCTTAACGCCGGTACGGGCACCGATGCAACGATGTACTTCAACTCCTTCCCTCCCGGACAAATTGAGAAATGGCTTGAAATATACAGTCATCGCTTTGTTGAACCAGTATTTAGAGGTTTTCAAGCGGAGCTTGAAGTGGTATATGAGGAAAAAAATATGTACTCCGACCAGTTCATGTGGAACCTGATAGAAACCTTCGGCAAAAACTTTTTTAAGAAACACCCCTACGGACAGCAATCAATAATTGGTAGCGTGGAGCATCTTAAGAATCCGCAGCTTTCAAAAATGATTGAGTTTTACGAAACATACTATGTTGCTAATAACATGGCTCTTGTGCTGGTTGGCAACTTTGATCCTAATCAGATTAAACCAATAATTGCTGAAAAATTCTCGCGCCTAAAATCTGGCGAATTACCTGAGCCTTTAGTTTTTGAAGAGGAACCATTTAATGGCAGAGAATTTACAAGCGGTAGGTACTCACCCATAAGATTAGGCATTATGGGATTTAGAACAGCACCTAAGCTTCATCCTGACAAAATTAAGCTCGACATTGCCAACGGCATACTTAGCAACTCCAGCTCAACGGGCCTGCTCGACCAGCTAATGCTCAACAACAAACTGATGGCTTCAATGTCATTAGATATGCCATACAATGACCACGGCGCCTCACTTTTCGTTTTTATTCCAAAAATGTTTCGGCAGTCGTTACGTAAAGCCGAATCGTTGGTACTGAAACAACTAGAAACTCTTAAAAAAGGGGAATTTGACGAGGAACTTGTAGATGCTATTAAACTTGAGAAATATCGAAACTTTCAACGTGGCCTTGAAAACTACAGTCAACGCGCCCAGCTATTTGCCGATGCCTTTGTTTCGGGCGAAGATTTAGATGTAATTCTGGATTACCCTAACAGAATACTTGACGTAACCAAAGAGGATATTATTGAGGTGGCAAACAAGTACTATGGCGACAACTACTTGGCATTCTATTCAAAAATGGGGTCGGCAGATACCGAGAAGCTGGAGAAACCAGATTTTGAACCAGTAGTTTCGAATCAGGAAACCCGCTCGGAATACGTTGAAAAACTCTATGAAATAGATGGGGTTGATGTTGAATACGACCCTGTGGATTTTGAGAATGATATTGAAAAAATTGAAATAAAGCCGAATGTCAATCTTCACGTTAATGTAAATCCTATTAACGATATATTCAGCTTTGCAATTCGCTACCCTGTTGGAACAATTGAGCAACCCAACCTTAAGTATCTGGGCAGAGCCATGAACTATGCTGGCACCAGCACCATGAACCCTATTGAGTTTAAAAAGGAGATGGGTAAAATTGGCTGCACTTACTACGTATCTTCAAGTAACAGCAACTTCTCAATAAACATTTCAGGACCCGAGAACAATCTCCCTAGATCCATTGAGCTGGTTAACAATCTTCTTCAGAACACTGAATTCAACAGAACTTCCATCAAAAAAATATGGGAAGAAGAGCGTATGGATAGAAAAATGGAAGATTCCGACCCACAATCAGTAGCCGAAGCTTTATTGGAATATGCAAAATATGGGGAGAATTCTCAATACATTAACCGCCTTAGCAAGAGAGAAGTAAAGCGCTTGGGTAAAAAGAATATGCAAGAAACCCTCAACAAGCTTAAAGAGTATGAGGCAGAGATTCATTTTGTTGGGAACACACCTGCTAAAGAATTAGCAGAACTAATTCATAATAATTTGAGTTTTAACGAGAGCCTAAAAAAAGGCACTTCACCTATAGTAAAGGAGCTGGAGCAGTACAATGAGAACACCGTACTTTTTGTGAACAACAAAAAAGCAGTGCAGAGCAACATTCACTTCTTTATGAATGGCAAACCTTACACTATTGACAACAAAGCCGCTATTGATGCATTTAACACCTATTTTGGCGGCTCCTTTTCGGGTATCGTAATGCAAGAAATTCGTGAGTTCCGGTCGCTATCCTACGCTGCATCCGCTAGGTACATAACACCAGCAAAAAGCGACAAGGAAACGCATTTCACTGGCTATGTGGGCACACAAGCCGATAAAACCATTGAGGCCATTGGGGTTTATAACGATTTGCTAAGAAATCTACCTGAAAAACCCGAACGGATGGATATGATTCGTAACTATCTCACCTATTCAGGGCAAACAAGAAAACCTGAATTTAGAAATATGAGTTTTAAGATTATGGACTGGAAAAATCAAGGCTATACAAAAGACCCCTACTTAACACTCAAGCCTGAATACAGTAAACTTAAATTTGATACCATTCAAAATTTCCACACAAAGTTTATTAAAGACAAGCCTCTTGTTATTGTTATTGTTGGTGATGAGAAAAGGGTTGACATAGATGCCCTTAAAAAGTTTGGAAAATTCATTGAAATAGACCAAAAAGACCTTTATACAAAGTAAAATCAAACACAAATACTAAAAGGCTGAAACTCAATTTAAGCAGTTTCAGCTTTTTTATTAACAGGCCAACAAGACGATTGTTTAAAAGTGCATCTAACTGGATATCTTTTATTTAACTGCCATTACCCCTTGTTTTCACCCCATAATTTGATTGTATATTATTGCTTTAAACCATTTTTCTTATATTTGTAGGCTCATTACTAGTGAGTAATTATTTTTTTACGGGATAAGTCAGGCATTACACGGGTAATTCAACGCTTATTCCGTTTATTCTTTTTTAAAAATTAGAGTTCATAAACTATAGTACCAACTAAAAAAAGTTATCAATGAAGATTTTAGTTTGTATCAGTAATGTACCCGACACAACTACTAAGGTTAAATTTACTGACGACAACACCAAATTTGACCCCACTGGGGTTCAATGGGTTATTAACCCATGGGACGAGCTGGCGCTAACCCGCGCTCTTGAGCTAAAAGACAATGCTGAAACTGGTATTAAAGGTGTTACCGTTGCACATGTTGGGTTGGCTAATGCAGAACCAACCATCCGCAAAGCGCTAGCTATTGGTGCCGATGATGCCATTCGTATTAACATGGAGCCAACAGATGCCTATCAGGTTGCTGCTCAACTGGCCGAAGTTATTAAGAACGAACAGTTTGATGTTGTTCTTTGCGGAATTGAATCGAGTGATTTTAATGGTTCCACCGTGGGGAGCATGATTGCTGAATTTTTGGAATACCCATCAGTTTCAGCTGTTTCAAATCTTACCTTTGAGAATGGCGAAGCGGTTATAACCCGCGAAATTGATGGCGGGAAAGAGGTTGTAAGCGTACCTGCTCCCTTTGTAGCCGTGGTACAGAAAGGTATTGCCAAGGAGCCTCGTATTGCTGCAATGCGTGGTATTATGCAAGCTCGCACAAAGAAAATTAACGTGGTTGACCCAGCCGCTATTGATGCGCTAACAGAGGTTGTAAAATTTGAGCCACCTCAACCACGCGCAAAATGTATCTTTGTTGATCCTGAAAATCCAAAGGAGCTTGTTGATCTACTTCAAAATCAAGCTAAAGTATTATAGTAAGTTGATAAATTAAACAAAACATTAGATATGTCAGTACTAGTTTTCACTGAGAATTGGGACGGAAAATTCAAGAAGCTCTCATTTGAGCTCGTATCATACGGAGCAAAAGTTGCCGAGATGCTCGGCACTACTGCCACCGCCCTTTCCATTGGCAATGTAGCCGACGATGAGCTTAACAAGCTTGGTGGCTACGGAGCCAAAAAAATCGTTAGCGTTAAGAACGATGCCCTTAACACGCTTGATAGTCAGGCTTACGCAGCAGCAATTTCTGAAATTGCTCAAAAAGAGGAGGCGAAAGTTCTTATCGTTGCAAACAATAACATGGGTAAATCCATTGCCCCAAGATTATCTGTAAAGTTAAAAGCCGCCGTAGGAGCAGATGTTAGCAAGCTGCCCTTAAGCACCGATCCTTTTGTTGTTTACAAAAAGGTTTACTCGGGCAACGCCTTTGCACAGGTTGCGCTTAAATCAGATGTAAAAATTATCACGCTTGCACAAAACTCCTTCGATCTTGTTGAGACAAACAACGAGGCTACTATTGAGAATGCATCAGTTAATGTTGACGGCTCCATGGTAAAAACTCAGGTGAAGGATGTTCAGAAGCAAACAGGCAAACTTCTTTTAACCGATGCAGAGATTGTTGTTTCTGGTGGTCGGGGCATGAAATCGCCTGAAAACTGGCAACCGCTAATTGACCTGGCTGATGCTCTTGGCGGAGCAACTGCCTGTTCTCGTCCGGTATCGGATGAGGGATGGCGCCCACATGAGGAGCATACAGGACAAACTGGTAAGATTGTTGCTCCAAACCTATATTTTGCCATTGGTATATCAGGAGCCACGCAGCACCTTGCCGGTGTTAGCTCATCAAAATATATCGTTGCCATTAACTCCGATAAGGATGCGCCAATTTTTGAGGCTGCCCAATATGGAATAGTTGGCGATGCTCAAAAGGTTCTTCCTAAATTGGTTGAAGCAATTAAAGAAGCAAAAGCAAAATAGAAACTTTGGTTTTAGCCTACTGGGTAAGATGCTGTTTACACTACAGCATCTTACCCTTCTACGAAAAGTCTTAAACCAATTAACTCAACTTTATTATTATGAACCAAATAATCTTTGCCTGCGTACTGCTGATTACATTAGGTGTTTTTGCTTATACCGCATTCCGTTACTTCCGGCTCTTTAAGCTTACCAGGGCAGACTTTCCCGTGCGCAACTTTGGCAAACGCTTCATGCTAATGATGAATGTGGCCATTGGTCAGAGTAAAATGTTTCGCAAGCCATTCACTGGCATTATGCATGCGTTGGTTTTCTGGGGATTCCTGGTAATACTTGTTGGAAGTATCGAAATGGTAATTGATGGCCTATTTGGCTTGGAGCGCTCCTTGAAAGTGCTGGGAGGTTTTTATGATTTCCTTATGGCTGCGGGCGATATTTTTGCGCTAATTATTGCAGTTGCAATTCTTGTGTTCCTGGCACGTAGATTCTTTATCCATATAAAACGGTTCGAAGGCATTGAGATGAAGCATATCTCACATATTGATGCAAAAATTGCGCTTACAATCATTTTTTTACTAATGATAACTCTGCTAGGACTAAATACCAGCTACCTGGCCTATCAGGCAAAGATTGGAGCAGAGGTTCACGGTGTGTTCCCCGTTAGTGAATACTTAACCCCATTTTTTAGCAGCTATTCAGCCGACACAATACATATTCATCACGAAGTGCACTGGTGGTCGCATATTCTTTTAATATTTGTTTTTGCAAACATACTCCCCTACTCCAAGCACTTTCACGTATTCATGTCGGTTCCTAACGTATTTCTCTCGCGCCTTGAGCCACTAGGCAAAATGCCAAACATGGAGAATGTAACCCGCGAGGTAAAGCTAATGATGAACCCTGACACCGCTTTTGCAGCCGCACCCGAAGATGCCCCTATTGAACGATTTGGTGTGCTAGATGCTGAGGATGCCACCTGGAAAAATTATCTCGACTCCCTTGCTTGTACCGAGTGTGGTCGCTGTACTTCGGTTTGCCCTGCAAATATTACTGGGAAAAAACTATCACCCAGAAAAATTGTAATGGATTTAAGGGCAAGAATGAAGGATAAAAGTAGTGGGCTTTTAAAGAAAGGGAAAGAATACACCGATGGTAAATCCTTACTACGCGATTATATAAGCGAGGAGGAACTCTGGGCATGTACTACCTGTAACGCCTGCGCTACGGAGTGTCCAATAAACATTGATCACCCAAAGCTAATTCTCGATATGAGGAGATACCTGGTTATGGAGGAGGGGTCAGCGCCCGGTGAAATAAAGGCTGTATTTAACAACATTGAGAATAATGGTGCCCCATGGCAATACTCTGCCGAGGATAGAATGATTTGGGCTGAGGGGCTAGAAATACCAAAATAATAATAACATCTCAATTAGTTAAGATATTTTGCTTCAATCAGACTGATAAATTAAAACACAATATGGAGACCCAAAAATTAGATGTACCCGTAATGGCCGACCTTTTTGCAAAGGGCGAGAAGCCAGAGTATTTATTCTGGGTAGGCTGCGCGGGAGCTTTCGATGATAGGTACAAAAAGGTTGTTGGCTCTTTCGCAAAAATTTTATCATACCTTAATATTAGCTATGCCGTTTTAGGAAAGGAAGAAACCTGTACGGGCGACCCAGCTCGCAGAGCGGGCAACGAGATGCTTTACCAGATGCAGGCAATGCAGAATATTGAGATTTTTAAGATGTATGAAATAAAAAAGATAATAACCATCTGCCCGCATTGCTACAATATCTTTAAGAATGAGTACCCCGATTTGGGTGGCAACTACCAAGTAATAAACTACCTTGAACTGCTCGATAATCTCATTAAAAGCGGCACGCTAAAGGTTGACATCAGCAAGTTCTCCGATGTTAATATAACTTTCCACGATCCATGCTATCTGGGCAGAGCCAATAATATTTACGATGAGCCTCGCAGGGTACTAAACTCACTCACCTCTAACCTGGTTGAGATGGATAGGAATAGGAGCTTCGCTCTTTGCTGCGGTGCTGGTGGTGGTCAGATGTTTAAAGAGGCCGAAAAGGGCGATAAGGAGGTGTTTATTGAGCGTACCGAGGATGCATTAAAAACCGATGCGAAAATTATTGCCACCTCATGCCCCTTCTGCATGACCATGATGACTGATGGGTTGAAATACAAGAATAAGGAGGAAGAGATTAAGAATTACGATATAGCAGAGCTAATTGCACAATCATTAGGATTATAAATAAACAAACAATAAAAACTACAAACTAATGGAAAACACTGTTAACCTAAAAAGCGGTGAATTTCTTGTAAAAGAGATAGACCCTAAGGATATTTTTATCCCCGAAGAATTTAACGAGGAGCAAAGGATGATTGCTCAATCGTGTAGAGATTTCATGGAGGCCGAAGTTTTCCCTAACCTTGACAATATTGACAAGGGCGACAGGGAGCTTATGAAGAGTATCCTTAAAAAATCAGGTGAACTTGGACTACTTGGTATTTCTGTACCCGAGGAATACAATGGCTTTGGACAATCATTCCTAACCCAAATGCTTGTTGCTGAAACAACCGGGGCAGGCTATTCATTCTCAGTGGCCTACATGTGCCATTGCGGTATTGGCACCATGCCAATTATGTACTATGGCAATGAGGAGCAGCGTCAGAACTACGTATCAAGACTAGCAACTGGCGAACTTATTGGTGCATACTGCCTAACAGAGCCCGGAGCTGGCAGCGATGCCAACTCAGGCAAAACCATAGCCACTTTAAGTGACGATGGAAAGCATTACATCCTTAATGGCCAAAAAATGTGGATTACCAACGGAGGATTCTGCGACACTCAGGTTGTTTTTGCAAAGGTTGATAACGACAGGATATTGAGCGCGTTTATAGTTGAAAGCGACTGGCCTGGTGTTGTTATTGGCCCCGACGAGCATAAAATGGGAATCAAGGGATCGTCAACCACTCAAATTTACTATAATGATGTTAAGGTTCCTGTAGAGAACATGATTGGTAAGCGTGGTGAGGGATTCCGTATTGCCCTTAGTATCCTTCACATGGGACGCATGAAGCTTGGAGCAAACGTAATTGGCGCAGCCAAGCAATCAACAACCGATGCTGTTCGCTATGCCAATGAACGTAAGCAGTTCAACACGCTTATCTCAAGCTTCGGCGCCATTAAGCATAAGTTGGCTCAAATGGTAATTAAAACTTTTGCACACGAATCGGCAATATACAGAGTTAGTAAGGATGTTGATGTTCTTATAGATAACTACAAAACCGAAGGATGCGATCAGGGAAAAGCTGCAATTGATGGCATTAGCCATTATGCCGTTGAGGATGCGATCCTTAAAGTTTGGGGCTCAGAAATGCTCGATTTTGTAGTTGACGAGAGCGTTCAGATACATGGCGGCATGGGCTACTCTGCCGAGATGAATAGCGACCGTGCTTACCGCGACTCTCGCATTAACAGAATATTTGAAGGAACCAACGAGATTAACCGCTTGCTGGTTGTTGAAGCCGCTACCAAACGTGCCAAGAAAGGTGATTACGATCTGTTTGGCCCCGCCGAGGAGATTTACAACAATCTTGACAATGTTACCGATGGTGAAAAGGACGGTGAAAGCTACTTTGACCAGAAGCGCCGTTACATGAAAAACTTTAAGAAGGCAACTATACTTACCATTCAAGCGACGGTTAAGCATCTTGGCCGCAAGTTCATGAACGAGCAGGAGGTGGTAAACAATCTCTCCGACATGATCATGGAGCTATACGAAGCTGAATCGATGGCGCTTAGGATTGAGAAGCTTGACAGCATGAAAGGTGAAAACAGCATTTACAGAGATATGCTTGATGTTTTTGCCTACGATACAGCCTCCGTTATTCGCAAGAATGCGATGGATGCCATTTATTCAATTGCTGAAGGTGAAGAAGCCGAGAAGTTATACTGTGCAGTTAAAACTTTTACCCGCGTTGCTGGAGTAAACGTTATGGCTGCTCGTAGGAGAATTGCCGACAGGCTGATTGAGGATAATGAGTATAAGTTTTAGTAACATCTTTAATCAGCAATAGTAATAGTATTGCTCTATTTAAGGGTAACCAACTTTCTGGTTACCCTTTCTTTTTATATAATCACACTATATAAAGAAAAGTTAATATATTTGAGGAGAGTTATGATTGTCAAAGGAAAATGTATTTTTTAAGACATGAAAAGCCTTACGCAAAATATCATTTTCTCCTGTTTACTATTTACTTTTTTCAATGTTAACGCACAGGTTAAGAACATTGGAATCCCTTCCATTGTGAACCATACCAGAAGTACTTATAAAGCCAGCACACAGAACTGGAGCATCACTCAAAACGAGAAGGGCTTTATTTATTTTGGAAACAACGATGGGATACTAGAGTACGATGGCACGAACTGGAATATGTACCCAGTTCCAAATGCATCTGTTGTAAGGTCAGTTTTAGCCATTGGCGATACAATATATTCAGGCGCTTTTGAAGAAATTGGCTTTCTGGCTCCAAACCACGAAGGGAAGCTTACCTACAATTCTCTTAATCATCTTATCCCCGATTCGTACTCAAATTTCGATGAAATTTGGAATATTTACCACCACAACGATGAAATAATTTTTCAATCGTTCAACTACATATTTATATACTCTAACCAAAAGATGAAGGTTGTTGAGCCACACAGCAAATTCAGCATGCTCCATTTTGCCAACAATACATTTTATGTGGTTGATATTGAAAAGGGCCTGTTAAAGTTAACTGATGATACCCTAGAGTTTGTTAGCAAACATCCTATTTTCTTTCAAAATGAGATAAGATGCATATTACCTCTTGATAATGGAACCCTTCTGATTGGCACTTCAAACGAAGGTCTTTTCACTTTCAACCAAAAAATAAATGCAATCAACCCATTTAATACTGAAGTAAATAAAAAATTAAATGAGCATAACCTATTTTCAGCCGTTAAGCTAACCAATGGTAATCTTGCATTTGGTTCAATAAGCAATGGCGTATACCTATCTGGCGATTATCATTTCAACGCCGATTTTAACAATGTTCAGGAGCTAAAGAAAAGCTTGCAGAAACTTCCTGTAAAAGTTGACAAGAAAGCTGAGTCTGAAATCTGTAATATTTACGAATCGGTATTCCAGCATCGATACTTCACAGGGAGGTCGGGCTCATTCTATAAGTACGAAGGGCTTGGCTCTATATACTGGCATCTTGTATCAAAACTCCTGCTTAATCTTGGCGAATCCATAATAGATTTCTCCTTAAACGGCAGTAATGATAAGGATTTAGAGAAACTAACAGACTATTACTATAGAATTAAGGAAGGGATTGGGGTTCATAAAAAACCTGAAAACTACGGGGCGTTCCCAACCGACCCATATTCACACACTCCGTCAATTATGGGCGCACAACAACCCGGCATGACAGGTCAAGTAAAGGAGGATATACTTAGCCGATTCATTGAGCTAGGGCTTATTATTGATGATGGTAAGATATCAATACAACCAACCATCCTTAAAAATGATTTTTTTATAAACAATGCGCAACCAGAACTACACTTTACTTACTGTAATACCTCATTTTGCTATATTAAATCAAAGAGTAAATCAATAAAAATTATATGGAAGGAGAATGCAGCTGAGCCTACAATTATTCACTCCAATAGCCTTTCAAAAACAATTTCTGAACAAATTTTTAAGCGAAGCGATACTATCAAAGAGGTTATTGTAAGTGTATAATCAAACTGTGCCGACTAATTTATTTCCATAATTCCAAATTGGTCATAAGTTCGCCATAATCCTAATAACCAATGGCTCTAGTTAAATAGCTTTGTAATCTGAATTGGTCATCATCTCTGACTTTAAATTTATTTTACAAACTACTTGTAGTGACAAAAACACTAGTGTAATTGCCTTTAAAAATTAAATGATGAAAGTCCCGCTAGATACTGAATATTGGTAGAGAATCGTTACAGAGGTAATCTTACCGTGCCGTCAGGTACGGAACATTCCGTACCTGACGGCACGGGAGATACACCCAATAATTAGACTACCAATATCATATCCCTAGCGGGACATATATAAAAACAATATGCTTGAAAAAAATGCTTTTAATTTCGGTTGCCCTGACAAAAGCATCAAAGAGTAACACGCTTTCATTAACTACAGCGTAACCAATCTAGAATAAATTTAACATGGAATTACCTTCGTAATTAAATCTTTTCATTAAATTTGCTTGTATAGCAAATACCTAATACAATGAGTGAAGATAAAGAGAAATGTGGCGGTCATCACAACGGGACGTCAAGCGCAATTTATGGGCTAGGGCTTATTGGTGCAGCAATATACTATATTTCTGCAGCCACGTCATTCTGGATGGGCGTACTTGGCTTTTTAAAAGCATTGGTTTGGCCTGTATTCTTTGTTTATGAAGCGCTAAAATCATTTGGGGCATAACTGCAATTAAGCCCTAACAGATAATTGAGTCATTATAAGATAGTAGAACATTCAAAGGGTGAATGCAATTTGATATCTACTTAAAATCCTATGAATTATACTTATTCTTAGAGCTGTCAATCCGAACCCTCGCCTCCTTTGCTCTAGGAATCCGAATTTTTGCTAGCAGGGCAGCTAATAGCAATCCGCTTATCATTTGCCATATTCCCCACCATGCTGCCATAAATGCCATGCCACCTATTCCATTAAAAAGTTTAGGGTTAAAAATTAGGATTAAGGCAAGCCCTGAATTCTGAATGCCAGTCTCAATGCTAAGCGACCTACGGTCAGCTCTGGGAACTCCCCCAATAGTGCCAACCAAATAGCCTGTAAAAAGCGTTTGGACATTAAGCAAGAAAACAAGAAAACCAATGGGGATAAGTATTACGCCCATATACTCTAAGTTAGCGTAAAAGGCACCAAAAATAAACACCATATATAGAATGATAGACGCAATTTTCACCTTCTTTATGTAGCGCTTGGTGAAATCTGGGAATCTATTACCAACCCACATACCAAGAATCAAAGGGATACCCAAAAGTATAAACACTGTTTGCGCCATCTGCCAAAAATCAATCTCAATTGGTATGTTAAGATGCAGTGCCCTCTCTGAGTACTTAACGTAAAGCCCTCCCCATAGTGAATAGTTAAGTGGAGTTAACAACGTTGCCGACAGCGTAGCAATGGCTGTTAAACTAACCGACAAGGCTACATTCGCTTTGGCCAACGATGATATAAAGTTTGAAATGTTACCACCTGGGCATGCCGAAATTAGAATCATGCCCATGGCTATTGATGGCGGTGGGTTTATTATAAGAACAAGCAGAAAAGTAAGAGCGGGCAAAAGGATAAACTGCGAACCAAAACCTAGTATGGCAGATTTGGGGTAGTTGATTATATTCCTAAAATTATCAATCTTTATATCTAGTGCAACGCCAAACATTATAACTGCAAGCGTTACATTCATAAAAAATAGGCCGCCCTCACTAAAGTTCAGCCTCATTGAGTCAATATTTTCGAACAGGTCAAACATGCCTCAAAAATACTTAAAAAAGAAGATAAAAAATTACCATTTCTGTGAATCTTTTTAATATTGCATGGTTTAAATCATCCTTTCTGTCTAACAATCAAAACATAATAACAATTACACATAATACAATGTTTTGGGTTTTAACATTTATCTTATAACTTTAGGTTGATTACATAAAGGGCATAGCATGATAAAAAACTGGCTTAGCTTTACCAAGGCGGAACGTAATGGAATTATCCTACTTATTATTATAATATGTATTGTTGCTATCTATCCATATTTTCATCAAACGTTCCTATTTAAAACGCATGCAATAGTAAGACCAAGTACGTTTTACGCTATTGATAGTTTTTTCACCTCTTTAACAAAGGTTGAGAAGAAGATTGCTAAACCCGACTTTTCATTTACCGATGAGGAATCGGAAAAGGATGCTCCGATTGAGCTCTTTCAGTTCAACCCTAACACGGTTAGCGCTGCACAACTTGTAAAACTTGGGTTTTCAAAAAAGCAAGCCGCCGTAATTGAGAATTACAGGAATAGCGGGGGCGAATTCTATACTCCTGATGATTTCTTAAAAGTGTATGTGGTTGATTCAAGCATGTTCCAAAAACTTGCACCATACATTACTATCCCTGAGGAAGAAGCCTTGTTAACAGATAACGAGGTAAGCAGCAAAAAAGAGGGAAAAGCAAAGCCTGAACCCATTAGAATTGAGCTTAACTCAACCGATACGCTTGAACTAACAAAACTACATGGAATTGGAAGGGGTTACGCTCGCAGAATAGTTTCGTATAGAAACCTACTGGGAGGCTACTACTCTACTAAACAGCTAAATGAAGTTTATGGCTTCCCTCCCGATTTACTAGAAAAACTCAGCCCTCAACTTTATGTTGACACTTTAAAAATAAGCAGAATAAACATCAACCTAACTGATTATCAGGACCTAAAAAAACACCCATACCTAACTGACCATCAGGCACGCTCAATCATATACTATCGTGAAACCATTGGGAACATTAATAACATAAATGAAATATACGACAATAAACTAATTGATAAGAAGACATTTAACCGTATTAAACAGTACCTTACAATTCACTAACAAGGCTGCCATTCGCTTAATTCTCCATTGCCAGCAGCTTATCTTATGCTATCTTTGCCAAAAATACCATAAATGACAAATCCAAAATACTCAATAATTATCCCGGTTTATAACAGGCCGTATGAGGTTGATGAGCTGCTCATTAGTCTGACCATACAAAAGTATCAAAATTTCGATGTAGTTATTGTTGAGGATGGATCGCAGATTGATTGTAAAGAAATTGTCGCCAAGTATTCATCCAGCCTAAATATAAAGTACTTTTTTAAACCCAATTCCGGACCAGGAACCACACGGAACTATGGTGCAGAAAGAGCAACGGGTGAGTACTTTATATTTTTCGATTCCGACTGTATTATACCAGAGCATTATTTTCAAGCGGTTGATGCCGAACTTGAGAAAAAACCAACCGACGCTTTTGGAGGGCCAGATAAAGCTCATCCATCATTCTCTTCAGTTCAAAAGGCAATTAATTACTCCATGACCTCCTTTTTTACAACTGGCGGTATTCGTGGTGGCAAGGAGCGCTTCGATAAGTTTTATCCCAGGAGCTTTAACATGGGCATAAGTAAACATGCCTTTAATAAAACCGGTGGTTTCTCGCACCTACGTTTTGGTGAGGACATAGACTTTAGTATCAGGATTTTAAAGGCAGGATTTACCACCAGACTATTTCCTGAAGCTTTTGTTTACCATAAGCGTCGAACCAATTTCAGTAAATTCTATAAGCAGGTTTACAACTCGGGCATTGCCCGCATAAACCTTCACCTATTGCATCCTGGGTCTTTAAAATTGGTTCATCTGCTTCCCTCTGCATTTGTTATTGGCATGATTTTAATGATTGCAGGAACCATAATCACCCCCTTTACCCTGCTTATGCCTGCTATTTACAGCATGCTGGTATTTATTCATTCAATGGCGATAAACAAGAATCCTAGGGTTGCCTTTTTAAGTATTCCTGCTGCATGGGTTCAACTGTTTGGTTATGGACTTGGTTTTCTTTCAGCAGTATGGAAAAGACTAATACTAAACCGTAAAGAGTTTAGAGCTTTTGAGAAGAACTTTTACAGCTAATCAAAAAAAAACATGAGAAAAATAACACCATATATACTCCTGTTTGCACTGCTTGCTTTTAGCTGCGGCTCAGGCAGCAAGCCAGATAAATCCTCTGGCACAATGAACGCTGCAGACATATCAAAAGTGAAACAGGGGGAGTCCCCCTCCTACTCTTCAGGTGGCAATGCGAACCAACCCGAACCAGCATCGGGCCAACAACGCCAGCAGCTACTTATTAAAACTGTACGCATGGGTATTGAGGTAACAGACTACAATGTGGCTCGCAACAGGCTAGACACTATTATCAACAAGCATAAGGCGTGGATTTCTAATGAGAACATGCAAAGCACCAGCAGAAGGATTACTAACACCATTACCATTCGTATTCCGTCTGATAAACTTGATAAGTTTACACAAAGAATCACATCAATAGCAAGAACAATTGACTACCAGAATACTGAAACAGCAGACGTTACTGAAGAATATATTGATATTAAAAGCCACCTAAGCAACCAAGAAACTCTTGAGCAGAGATTCATCTCCCTTCTGAAGAGTACCAACTCAATGGATGAGATTCTAAAAATTGAAACGAAGCTTGCAGAGGTACGTAGTAATATTGAGTCGCTTGAGGGAAGAGTTCGCTACCTAAACAACAGGGTAAGCTATAGCACGATACATGTTGAAATGTACCAAGAAATTAATTACACCTACACCCACAAACCCGTTGATAGTCTTGGTCAGCGGTTTAAAAAATCGATTCTTGGCGGCTGGAATGGTTTAGTATATTTCATCCTGTTCCTCTTCCGCATCTGGCCAATTTGGACAGTTGGTATTATAGCAGGGCTAATCGCTTTAAGAATAAACAAGAAAAAGGAAAAGGATAACAACTAAAGAAAAAGTACAGGAGCTGGTTGATCTTGTCCATTCCATCTTCGATCATAAAAATAAATTCAGGAAGCATCAACTAGGCTTTTTAGGAATGCAGGCATACACAGAAGATAAATATTAACCCTGTTTAAACACAAACTTTAATTCAGATAATTATCTTTGCACTATAATTAAAACTTAAAAAAATCTTATATTTGATATAGTTTCGTAAAGTTTAACTCTAAGCCAAACCACATACCTTAATAATGAAAATATTCATAATACTCTTTACGCTAATTCTTTCGATAAATGCGTCGGCTCAAACAAGCGAGGAGCTAATTCTGCAGGCAAACATGAAGCATGAGCAGGGCGATTATGAAGGTGCTATTGCCGACTATAATAAGGCCTTGGAAATTGACCCTCGGGATAAGTATGCCTATGTTTACAGAGGTGACTCCAGGGTGCAAACAGGAAATCTTCAGGGCGCAGCAGAAGACTATTCAAAAGCTCTTGAAATTGACAACCGCTACGCCATTGCATACTACTACCGAGCAAATATTAGATACAAACTTCAAGAATACGAAGGAGCCCTTGAAGATTATAACAGCATGATTAAAATTGTGCCCCTTTTCTCTACAGGCTACAATAATAGAGGAAAAACCAAAGTAGAACTCAACGATTACAAGGGTGCTATTGCTGATTTCAATAAAGCCATTGAAATTGATAGCAAGTACGCCAAGGCCTACCTTAACCGGGGAAATGCAAAAGCCGACATACACGACATCCAGGGTGCCATTAATGACTACAATCAGGCCATAATTATTAATCCTGAGTTTGCTGATGCATTTTACCATAGAGGGTTCTCTAAAATTCTACTGGGTCAGAAACATAGTGGCTGTAGGGATTTAAAGAGAGCAAAAAATTTAGGAAAACCAGAAACGTCTTTCCTACTTAAAGAGTTTTGTCATGATATGGCTCCAATAAGAGGAGAATCTTGGAAGTGAAAAAGTATTTTCTTTTTTTATCCTTATTTTGGATCATCCTCATGCAAAGCGGGGTGGCATTTACTCAAACATCTCATGAGTACCTTTCCAGAGGCTTATCAAAGCATTCGTCAGGTGATTATGATGCGGCAATCGCAAACTTCAATCAAGCAATCAGCATAAACCAAGAATCCTCTGTAGCATACTTCTGCAGAGGACGTTCCTACGCCCATTTGGAAAAGCATCAGGAAGCAATTACTGACTACACAAAAGCACTTGAAATAAACCCTCAAAACATCAATGCATTATTTTTACGAGGGATTTCAAAACATGCCGTAGGCAATTTCAAAGAGGCTATAAACGATTTTAACGAAGTTAGCACCATAGAGCCAAGCATAAAGGATTTATACCTCAACAGAGGGCTATCAAAATATGAAATGAATGATTACAGGGGCGCAATAATGGATTTTAACAGGGAGTTGGGAAAACGGGATGAGCCTAACATTGAAATCTATTTCCACAGGGCAATGGCACAATATGCTCAGCTTAATTTTGGTGGAGCCATACAGGATTTCGATAAGGTCATTGAAAATAAACCCTACCATAGAGAAGCAATCTACTACAGGGGAATATCCTACATCCGCAAAGGCCATTTAACTGAGGGGTGCGAAGACTTAGAGAGAGCCGAAGAGCTGGGCGATGAACGCGCTTCAATCCACATAAGGAATCGTTGCAACTTACCATAAATCAGCAGCTGTGGCTACTTTATAATTTTGGTCCTCCTTCTGTTTACTATGTAAATACCGCTTAGCAAAATAAGCCCCCCAACAATCTGGTTTACCTCTAATTTTTGGTTTAGAATAAAAAAACCTAAAATTGCAGTAATAACTGACTGTGAGAGAAGCGTTACGGAAACATTTGCTCCCTTTAAATGCCCCAGAGCAAAGTTGATACACAACCAGCCACCAAAATGTGAAATCAGCCCAACTGCACCCAACGAATACCATGTTCCCTTTGAAAAGCCTACAAATGGGTTTCCCATTGCAAGATTTGTAAAAAACAGCATTACAGTCATAAAAATCAAAGAGAATGTCATAAAGGTTATTGTATCAACCCTTTTTCTAGAGTCAATAGTAAGAATTAAGTATAGTGCATAAAGAAACCCCGCTGCCAACGCAAGTAAATCGCCTCTGGCAAAAGCCATAGTTCGCCATGCTTCCATTCCCAATAGCACATTTATGCCAATTAGAGCTACAGCCAATCCAACCCAGAATTTCTTGGTCAATCTTTCCTTAAATACAAAAAACGATATAAGCCCAACCCAAACAGGGGCATTATTAGCAAGCAAGGTGGCGGTTGCAGCGGTTGTAAGAATTATGGCGGTGTTCCACAGAACAAAGTCTAAAGCAAAGAACGATCCGCCTAAAAGGATTAACCCCAAATCTTTCCTCGTAGGAACTTTCATCCCTCTATAAAACCAGATAGGAAGAATGGCTAATGTTGCAAAAAAAATCCTGTAGAATGAAGCGGTAGAGCCTGGAACACCTGCCAGGGTAATAAAAATGGCAGAATGACCAATGCAAAGAATTCCAAATACTAAAGCAATGTACGCTAAATATGGTGATGTACGCAAACGATTAAACATACAATAAAATAATAAAAGCTGAAATAATAATACCATTTGATATTATATCTCAGCTTTAGCTTAATCTTCCTAAAAAACCTACTACTTACTTTCGTTATACTCTTTTAAAATATTACTAAAAGTTTCCTTAACCGATATGATTTTATTAGCAAGGTAGGCATTTGTGCCTGCAAAGGCATAACCATTGTTAAACTTGCCCTTAAATGCGCTAAACAGTGCATTAATAATACAATACGGGCTGGAAGACACCTCGCATGTTCTAATGCATTTAAACGGACATTTTATGGGATGCTTATAGCCAAGCTTAACCTTATCGAGAAAACTGTTTCCAATGGCTCGTCCAGGCATACCAACTGGGCTATTAATTATTTGAATATCCTCAGCCTTGGCATTAAGGTAGGTTTGCTTAAACCCGTCAGAGGCATCACATTCTGTTGTGGTTACAAAGCGTGTTCCCAGCTGCACTCCCGATGCGCCCAGCTTCAAAATATCTCTAATATTCTGACCTGAATAAACGCCACCCGCAGCAATTACAGGGATCTCGACATTATATTTGGTTTCATACTCTTTAACTGTAGATACCACTTCGGGTATCAAGTGTTCAAGCGAGTATGCCTCATCATCCAGCTGATTGGCTTTAAAACCAAGATGTCCACCAGCCTTTGGCCCTTCAACTACTATAGCAGAAGGAAGGTAATCGTAATTCTTTTTCCACTTCTCACATATAATCTTTGCTGCTCTGCCTGATGATACAATTGGGACAAGCAACGTTTTACTGTCAGGTTTAAGAAAACTGGGTAAATCTAAAGGTAATCCTGCTCCGCTAAAAATAATATCCACCTTCTCTGCAATGGCAGTTTTTACCATATCGGCAAAATTCGACATGGCCACCATTACGTTTACACCAATAACGCCAAGGGTTTTCTCTCGAGTTTTCCTAAGCTCATATTTTAGGCCCTCAATACTCGCCTCTAAATAATCCGCAGCAAGGTTTCTGTATAACAAACCAAGACCAGCGCTAGATATTACACCTACACCACCCTCATTGGCAACTGCCGAAGCCATTCCGGATAGTGATATGCCTACTCCCATTCCTCCTTGTACTATGGGTACAGGAATAGCAAATTTCCCGATTCTCAGGGGATTCATCATAAATTAAATTGTTGTTTCAAATTTGTACTTCGTATATCTTTAATTATGCCCGCAAAGGTAACCAAACAACTGGACGTTTGTTTGATTTTTTAACGCTATTCTAGTAATATTCTGTTAATGTTAGCTAACAATTTCACACCAGGCTCTCCCTGTGGTGCTTAAGAAGCGTTTGGTTCTAGTTTAAAATAGCGTTTCAATCTTAAATATTCATCATAACTGACTTTAAATATGCTTTGCAAACTACTTTTAGCCACTAAGCTACAAAACACTAGAGTAATTGACTCAAAAAAAAAATTGAAAGTCCCTCTATAGAAATATTGAAAAACAATATTTTTATTAAAATCATGCTCAAATTGCGATTGCCCTGATATAAACATCAAAGTGTAACACACTATCATTAACTATAGCGTATTTTTATTAGCATCTTCGCAATTCATAATCACTGTTGTCCGGGAAAAAAAATGTCGTCCCTACGGGACGAAAACTTTAACCTTAAACAGTACTTTACCGATATTTTGTCCCTACGGGACAGTTCCGTTAAACAAAATATTGGTAAAGAAAAAAAGAACCCCCTTTAAATCAAAGACCCTTAGGGAAGTAACAAAATCAATGCATTAACTAATTATTGTGAATTTTCTCCGGACACTACTGATTCACAATAATAAATAGTAGCTTTGAGCTAACTAAAAATTATTATTTTGAGGTACCTTGCTGAAATAGGATATAATGGATACGATTATCATGGTTGGCAGCGCCAACCAAAAGCTTTAACCATCCAAGAGGTTGTTGAACGTAATTTGTCAGCTTTACTTGGTACGCATGTACCTTGTATAGGCTGTGGCAGAACGGATGCTAAGGTACATGCAAGCCAATTCTTTTTTCATTTTAACACAAGCAGTCCCCTGGATTTTAATCTGAAATTCCGGCTAAACAAAATGCTACCCAGCAGCATTGCCGTATTCAACGTTTCTCCAATAAGCCACAACTTCCACGCACAGCATAGTGCAATATCCAGAACCTACAACTACCTAATTCACACTGATAGCAATCCCTATCTAAATGAATTTAGCTCCCTTTATCCGCTAGATTTTGATATCGAGAAAATGCAGGAGGCTGCCATGCTAATCACCAAGCAAGATGATTTTATTAGTTTTTGTCGCTCTCCAAGCCGCCATAAGAGCACAGAGTGCAAGATGGAGTCAATTGATTGCTTTAGTTCGCTAAATGGTAGGTTGCTCCGATTTCAATTCACCGCAAACAGATTCTTGCAGGGTATGATAAGGCTCCTTATGCAGCGTTTAATCGATGTTGGCACTGGGGAGCTAAGTTTAGCTGAACTTTGCGAAATCCTTTCAAGTAAGCATCCTGCCAAGAATGCCAAATCGGCCTACCCGCAGGGGCTACATTTAACAAGAGTAAAGTACAGCATGAAGGATTTTGATGCTGAACCTTTCCAAGCATCCGCCTTTACTCCCATAATGGATATTTCGTGGGAAAAGATTAAACCATAAACAATGGTATAATAACAAAAAATGGCCAAACTACCCACAAGGCAGCCAGACCATTTTGTATTATCTCAATTAATAATATCTAAAAACAACAAGCAAGCTATGCTTGACCTCCACCACCAAAATTCATTGGGAAGGGCGGGGTTCCAGAGTTTGTCTCTTTGGCTTTTATTTGGCCATGATTGCTTTCAAACTTATCAATATTATCCTTTAGGGCCATTAAGAGGCGCTTGGCATGGTCAGGGGTTAAAACAACCCTTGATTTAACCTTGGCTTTAGGCAGACCTGGCATTACACGAACAAAGTCTAGGATAAACTCCGAACTTGAATGGGTAATAATTGCTAAATTGGCATAGATACCTTGAGCAACCTCATCGCTTAGTTCAATGTTCAATGGTTTCTTTTTTTCTGTCATACTATGTAGTTTTTTATGATTTCCTGTATAAAGATACACAAAAGCGAGAGTTATTACCCTCGCTTTTGCTTTTTTATATCAGTTTGATTTAGCTATCAGTCATTGTAGTCTCGGTAGATTTTTCAGCCTGTGCTATAAGCTCTCTGTCTTCCTTGGAGTAAACCACTAAATTCTCAAACTCACGAAGACCCGTTCCTGCAGGAATTAAGTGCCCGCAAATAACGTTCTCCTTAAGACCTTGAAGGTTGTCAACCTTTCCGTGGATAGCTGCTTCATTCAGCACTTTTGTTGTTTCCTGGAACGATGCTGCCGACATGAAGCTACTCGTTTGAAGAGCTGCACGTGTTATACCTTGCAACACCTGATTTGAAGTTGCAGGTACAGCGTCCCTAGCTTCGATTATCTTCAGGTCCTTCCGCTTAAGAATTGAATTCTCATCGCGAAGTTTCCTTGCCGTAATAATCTGCCCTGGACGAATGCTTCCTGAATCTCCACTATCAACAACCACCTTCTTATCATAAATCCAGTCGTTCTCCTCCATAAAGGCCCACTTATCAACAATCTGTTTCTCAAGGAATCTGGTATCTCCGGGGTCATCAATTTCTACCTTCCGCATCATCTGACGAACGATAATCTCAAAGTGCTTGTCATTAATCTTCACACCCTGCATCCTGTAAACCTCCTGAACTTCGTTCACAATATACTCCTGCACCTTGGTAGGCCCTTTAATTGCCAGAATATCCGATGGAGTGATTGCACCATCTGATAAAGAGGTACCAGCCCTAACATAATCGTTCTCCTGAACAAGTATTTGTTTTGATAGAGGCACTAGGTACTTCTTAACTTCACCCAACTTAGAGGTTATCATCACCTCACGGTTACCACGCTTCACTTTACCAAACGATACCTCCCCGTCAATTTCAGATACCACTGCCGGATTCGAAGGATTACGCGCCTCAAACAGTTCGGTTACTCTTGGCAGACCACCAGTGATATCACCAGATTTACCAACCGCACGAGGAATCTTAACCAGAATATCACCAGCCACAACCTCAGCACCCTCCTCAATTACGATATGCGATGAAACGGGTAGGTTATAAGATTTAAGAACATCCTTATCCTTCATAATCTTAATGGCAGGGTTCTTAGTACGATCCTTGGTCTCTACAATAACTTTCTCTTTGTATCCTGTTTGCTCGTCTGACTCTTCTCTGTAGGTTACGTCCTTAATTACCGACTCAAAAACAATCTTACCTTTAGTCTCTGATACGATTACTGCATTCCATGGATCCCAATCACAAAGGAGCTGTCCTTTCGATACATCCTCCCCATCCTTAATAAATAGTTTCGATCCATAAGGAATGCTATGAGTTGATAGGGTTATGCCTGTATTCTTATCAAGAATACGCATTTCTGCTAAACGACCAATAACAACATCGTGCTTTTCGCCCAGCTCATCTACCTTCTCAATGCTCTTGAGCTCTTCAATCTCAACCTTGCCATCAAACTTCGATTCAATTTTTGATTCGGCAATAATGTTTGATGCGGTACCACCAACGTGGAATGTACGAAGCGTAAGCTGTGTACCCGGTTCTCCAATTGACTGTGCAGCAATTACACCAACCGACTCTCCTTTCTGAACCATTCTTCCTGTTGCCAGGCTACGTCCGTAGCATTTCGTACAAACACCTTTTTTTGATTCACAGGTAAGTACGGATCTAATCTCTACCTGTTCAATTGGCGATTCAGCAATAATCTCGCTTATCTCCTCAGTTAGTTCCTCTCCTGATGCAATAATAAGCTCTCCGGTTAACGGATGATATACATCGTGAACGGTTGTTCTACCGAGTATCCTTTCGTATAAGGTTTCAACAACCTCCTCATTCTTCTTAATTGCTGTGGCAACAAGACCACGAAGCGTACCACAATCCTCCTCGTTAATGATAACATCCTGCGATACGTCAACCAATCTACGTGTAAGATAACCCGCATCGGCAGTTTTAAGAGCCGTATCGGCCAAACCTTTACGTGCACCGTGAGTTGAAATAAAGTACTCAAGAACCGATAACCCCTCCTTAAAGTTTGCAAGAATTGGGTTTTCGATAATTTCGCTTCCTGCTGCTCCAGATTTCTGTGGTTTTGCCATAAGTCCACGCATACCGCAAAGCTGACGAATCTGCTCTTTTGATCCCCTCGCACCTGAATCAAGCATCATGTAAACAGAGTTGAATCCTTTGTTATCTTCTGATAACTTCTTCAATAAGGTAAGGGTAAGCTTAGCATTGGTATGTGTCCATATATCAATAATTGCGTTATAACGCTCATTATTGGTAATTAGGCCCATGTTGTAGTTGGCTAACACCTCATCAACCTGATCATATCCTTCATTAACAAATATCTCTTTCTCTTTAGGAATCATTACATCGTCAAGGTTGAAAGACAACCCTCCTTTGAAAGCGAAAGTATATCCTATATCCTTAATATCATCTAAGAACTTTGAAGTTTTAGCTATTCCTACTTTTTTAAGAACCTTTCCAATTACATCCCTTAATGATTTTTTGGTAAGAAGCTCATTAATGTATCCAACTTCCTTAGGAACATGCTGATTAAAAATCACCCTACCTATGGTTGTTTCTAGCATCTCGCTTCTAACTGTGCCTTCCTCATCCTCAATCTGAAGTCTTAGATGGATCTTTGCGTGTAAATCGGCAACTCCCTCATTGTAAGCAATAATTGCCTCCTCAGCAGAGTAAAAACGCAGCCCCTCACCTTTCGCTTCTGGACGACCCTTGGTAATGTAGTATAGTCCAAGCACCATATCCTGCGAAGGTACTGTTATGGGCGCTCCATTTGCAGGGTTCAAAATATTATGCGATCCAAGCATAAGTATCTGCGCCTCAAGTATAGCTTCATTTCCTAACGGAAGGTGAACCGCCATCTGGTCACCGTCAAAGTCGGCATTAAAAGCTGTACACGACAAGGGGTGCAGTTGGATTGCCTTGCCTTCAATAAGTCTGGGCTGGAACGATTGAATACCAAGCCTGTGGAGTGTGGGCGCACGGTTAAGTAGTACTGGATGTCCTTTGAGAACATTCTCAAGGATATCCCATATAACAGGATCCTTACGGTCAACTATCTTTTTAGCAGATTTTACGGTTTTTACAATACCCCTTTCAATAAGTTTCCTTATAATAAATGGCTTATAAAGTTCTGCTGCCATGTCTTTTGGAATACCACACTCGTGCATTTTGAGCTCTGGTCCCACCACAATAACAGAGCGTGCAGAATAGTCAACACGCTTACCCAGCAGGTTCTGACGGAATCGCCCTTGCTTCCCCTTAAGGCTATCGCTTAACGATTTTAATGGGCGGTTAGCATCCGTTTTAACAGCATTGCTTTTCCGCGAATTATCGAACAATGAATCAACCGACTCCTGAAGCATACGCTTCTCGTTTCGAAGAATAACCTCAGGTGCCTTAATCTCAATTAGTCGCTTCAAACGATTATTCCTAATGATTACCCTTCGGTACAAGTCATTAAGATCTGATGTGGCAAACCTACCTCCGTCAAGTGGTACAAGCGGACGCAATTCAGGTGGAGTTACTGGGATAACCCTCTGTATCATCCACTCTGGTTTGTTTATCTCGGTAGATTCTCTAAAGGCTTCGACAACCTGAAGTCTTTTTAAAGCTTCATTCTTTCGCTGCTGTGATGTTTCAGTATTCGCCTTGTGTCTTAAAGTAAAGCTAAGGTCATCAAGTTCTAAACGGGACAGTAGTTTATGGATTGCTTCAGCACCCATTCCTGCAATAAACTTGTTCGGATCATCATCATCAAGATGCTGATTATCCTTAGGTAATGTTTCAAGAATATCAAGGTACTCTTCCTCTGTAAGGAAATCCATGTACTTCACATTTTCAACTGTACCCGGATTTATAACTACATAACGCTCGTAGTATATAATTGCATCCAACTTTTTAGTTGGTAACCCTAAAAGGTAGCCAATTTTATTGGGTAATGAACGGAAATACCAGATATGGGCAACAGGCACCACTAGGTTTATGTGCCCCATTCGCTCACGTCTTACCTTCTTCTCCGTTACTTCAACACCACACCTATCGCAAACAATACCTTTATAGCGGATTCGCTTATATTTACCACAATGACATTCGTAATCCTTAACAGGACCAAATATTCTTTCGCAAAACAAACCATCACGCTCAGGCTTGTATGTTCTATAATTAATGGTTTCAGGCTTTAGCACCTCACCGCTTGAACGCTCCAGCACCTCTTCAGGAGATGCTAAGCTGATTGTGATTTTAGTGAAGTCGCTTTTAACCTTATTTTCCCTTCTGAACGACATATTATGATTGTTAGTTAGTTAAGTCTTGCATCAAAAAAACAACACTTAGCCATTTTAAAAATGGCATTATTTTTAATCGAGGCTAACGCTTAATCCAAGCCCGCGCAATTCATGCAGAAGCACGTTAAGTGACTCTGGAATACCTGCTTTTGGCATTAACTCACCTTTTACTATCGACTCGTAAGCTTTAGCACGTCCTACAACGTCATCGGACTTGAGCGTTAGTATTTCACGAAGGATATGAGCTGCACCAAAGGCTTCAAGGGCCCAAACCTCCATCTCACCAAAACGCTGGCCACCAAACTGTGCTTTACCGCCTAATGGCTGTTGGGTTATAAGTGAGTACGGTCCAATTGAACGAGCATGCATCTTATCGTCAATCATGTGACCCAGTTTAAGCATGTATATTACTCCTACCGTAGCTGGCTGATCAAACTTCTGGCCTGTTCCTCCATCGTAAAGAGTTGTTTTACCATAACGCGGTACTCCTGCTTTATCAGTTAACTCAGTTATCTCATCTAACTTGGCACCATCAAATATTGGCGTACTAAAAGTCATTCCTAACTTCTCGCCTGCCCACCCCAGAACTGTTTCATAAATCTGACCAAGGTTCATACGCGATGGTACACCAAGTGGGTTTAGCACTATATCAACTGCTGTTCCATCGGCAAGGAAAGGCATGTCCTCTTCGCGAACAATTTTGGCCACAATACCCTTGTTACCGTGCCTACCCGCCATTTTATCGCCTACCTTTATCTTTCGCTTTTTAGCTATGTAAACTTTTGCAAGCTGAATAATGCCTGCTGGCATTTCATCTCCAATGGTTACATTAAACTTTTTACGCTTATGATCGGCATCAAATTCCTTATACTTAAGTATGTAATTATGAATAACTGACTTAATTATCTCGTTCTTCTTCTTATCAGTTGTCCACTTATTAGGATTTACATTGAGATAATCAATCTCGTTAAGCATTTTTTGTGTAAACTTAACTCCACGAGGGATTAACTCCTGCCCAAACAAATCGGTTACGCCCTGCGAGGTTTTTCCATTCACCATGAAGAAAAGCTTGTCGATAACCTTCTCCTTCAAATCATTTACATGGTTTGCAAATTCCTCATCCAACTTAGCTATAAGGCTCTTTTCTGTAGTTTTACCTTTCCTGTTATCCTTAGATGTTCTCTTGAACAGCTTCTTATCAATAACAGTACCGTAAAGAGAAGGGGGCGCTTTTAGCGATGCGTCCTTAACGTCACCTGCCTTATCGCCAAAAATTGCACGAAGTAGCTTCTCTTCTGGAGTAGGGTCGGATTCTCCCTTAGGTGTAATTTTGCCAATTAGTATATCTCCTGGTACAACGTTGGCTCCAATGCGAATCATTCCACTCTCATCAAGATCTTTTGTTGCCTCCTCACTAACGTTAGGTATATCGGCTGTAAGCTCTTCTACCCCTCGTTTAGTATCTCGTACTTCAAGTACAAACTCGTCAACGTGAATGGAAGTAAAGACATCTTCACGAACCAGCTTCTCGCTAATTACAATTGCATCCTCAAAGTTATATCCTTTCCAGGGCATAAATGCTACCTTTAGGTTACGCCCCAGAGCTAGTTCCCCATTTTGAGTTGCATACCCTTCAGTTAGAATCTGCCCCTTTATTACCTCTTGATTTTTTCTCACGATAGGGCGAAGGGTAACGGTTGTGTTCTGGTTTGTTTTTTTATATTTGGGTAGCTTATACCGTTTAACATTAGTATCAAAACTTGCAAAACTCTGCTCTTCAGTATAGTTGTACTTAACAAGTATCTCGTCAGAATCAACGTATTGTATAACACCATCATGCTCAGCAACAATCTGAACACGGCTGTCGCGAACAACAGATTCCTCAAGACCTGTTCCAACGATTGGGGCTTCAGGCTTAACAAGTGGTACGGCCTGACGCATCATATTTGAACCCATAAGGGCACGGTTTGCATCGTCGTGCTCAAGGAATGGGATTAGAGATGCTGCGATAGATGCTATCTGATTTGGAGCAACATCCATCATATCCACCTTCTCTCTTTCCACATGAGGGAAATCAGACTCTAATCTTGATTTAACTTTCTGATTGACAAAGGATCCGTCGTCACTTAGTGGAGCATTTGCCTGACCAATAATTTTATGCTCCTCCTCTTCTGCACTAAGATAAACCACGCCATCATTCTGGAGGTTTACCTTCCCATTCTCTATCTTTCTATAAGGAGTTTCAATAAACCCTAAGTCATTGATTTGTGCATAAACACACAGGGAGGAAATTAGTCCAATGTTTGGTCCTTCAGGTGTTTCAATGGGACACAAACGGCCGTAGTGCGTATAGTGAACATCACGCACCTCGAAACCAGCGCGCTCACGTGAGAGACCTCCTGGCCCAAGGGCAGATAAACGTCGTTTATGGGTCATCTCAGCTAATGGGTTTGTTTGATCCATAAACTGAGAGAGTTGATTCGTGCCAAAGAACGAATTTATAACCGATGATAGTGTTTTTGCATTGATTAGGTCAATTGGCGTAAACACCTCATTATCTCTAACATTCATTCGTTCACGAATGGTTCTGGCCATACGGGCCAAACCAACACCGAATTGATTACCCAGCTGCTCACCAACAGTACGTACCCTACGGTTACTGAGGTGGTCGATATCATCAACATCAGCCTTTGAATTAATTAGCTCAATTAGGTATTTTATAATCTCAATTATATCCTCTTTGGTAAGTACCTTAACATCCATTTCGGTGTTAAGATTGAGCTTCTTGTTTATACGATAACGCCCAACTTCGCCAAGATCGTATCGCTTGTCAGAGAAGAACAACTTGTCAATCACATCGCGGGCTGTGGCTTCATCTGGGGGCTCCGAGTTACGAAGTTGCCTATAAATATGAACAACTGCTTCTTTCTCAGAGTTGCAAGGGTCTTTGTGAAGGGTATTATATATTATGGCATAGTCAGAGATATTATGATCCTCCTTATGGAGCAGGATGGTTTTAGAACCAGAATCAACAATCTCTTCAATGTGATCATTTTCAAGAACAGTTTCACGATCAAGAACGATCTCGTTACGTTCAATGGAAACAACCTCGCCAGTATCCTCATCAACAAAATCTTCAACCCATGATTTTAGAACACGGGCAGCAAGCCTTCTACCTATAAATTTTTTGAGGTTCGCTTTTGATACCTTAATCTCATCTGCCAACCCAAAAATTTCAAGGATTTCCTTATCACTTTCAAAACCTATTGATCTGAGCAGCGTGGTTACGGGTAGTTTCTTCTTTCTATCGATGTATGCATACATCACGTTGTTGATATCAGTAGCAAACTCAATCCAGGAACCCTTGAAAGGGATAATTCTTGCGGAGTATAGTTTCGTGCCATTAGCATGGACACTTTGCCCAAAAAATACACCTGGAGAACGGTGAAGTTGCGACACAACAACCCTCTCTGCTCCATTAATTACGAAGGTACCACGAGGGGTCATATATGGAATTGTACCTAGGTACACATCCTGAACCACGGTATCAAAGTCTTCGTGCTCGGGGTCGGTACAATAGAGCTTAAGCTTCGCTTTAAGGGGCACATTAAAGGTTAGCCCCCTGTCAATGGTCTCTTCAATGGAGTATCGCGGGGGGTCGATATAATAATCGATAAATTCAAGTACGAAATTATTCCTCGTATCGGTGATAGGGAAATTCTCGTTAAATACTTTATACAATCCTTCTTTTTTGCGATCTTCTACCGAAGAACCAAATTTGAAGAATTCGCCAAACGATTTAAGCTGAATATCAAGAAAATCAGGATACTCAAACTTATTCTTTGTTTTGGCAAACGATATTCTTTTGTTTACTGTTTCTGAGGACATTGCGTTGGGTTTTGTTGAACCATTAATTAAGACAATAAAAAGGCTTAGAGTCTAAGTTAATAGACTCTAAACCTCTAAAACCTAATGCTATCAGGTGTTACTTTATTTAAGTTCAACTTCTGCTCCTGCCTCTTCAAGTTGTGATTTAATTGATTCGGCTTCCTCTTTAGAAGCTCCTTCTTTCACTGCTTTTGGAGCAGCATCAACTAGTTCCTTCGCTTCTTTAAGTCCAAGACCAGTTAATTCTTTAACAAGTTTAACTACCTGAAGTTTAGTTCCACCTGGGGAGTTTAATACTACATCAAAGGTATTTTTCTCTTCAGCTGCACCACCTTCTGCTCCAGCAGCAGGTCCAGCAACAGCTACTGCTGCAGCTGCAGGTTCAATACCATACTCCTCCTTAAGGATTTCTGCTAGTTCGTTTACTTCTTTTACAGTAAGATTTACCAACTCTTCTGCAAACTTTTTAAGATCTGCCATTTTACTTACGGTTTATTAATTTAATTCCTAACAAATGATTATTCTTCTCTTTCGCTAAGTGCTTTAACCACACCTGCGAGTGTATCTGGGGCCGATTGTAATTGAGAAACCACTCTCTTGGCTGGTGACTGTAGCAGGGCAACAACGTCAGCAATAAGCTCGTTCTTGCTCTTAAGGCTAGCCAGCGTTTCGAGTTGATTATCGCCCACGTAGAACGACTCCTCAGCGAATGCGGCCTTCAGTATTGGTTTTTCCTTCGTTTTCCTAAAATCCTTGATTAGCTTAGCAGGTACATTGGCAACCTCTGAAAACATTACAGAAGTTGAGCCCTTTAGCGTATCAAAGAGGGGTGAAAAATCTTCCCTTTGGCATTTTTCAAACGCCTTCTTTAGAAGGGTGTTCTTAACCACTACCAATTTAATCTCCTTTTCGAAACATTTTCTGCGTAGGTCGCTGGTATCAGCGGCATTAAGCTCTGATGTATCGGCAAGGTAGAAATGTGGATACTCTTCGATTTGCTCTGCTAGCCTATCAATAATTACATTTTTATCTTCCCTTCTCATGATAATTGGGTCTCTGATGCGTTATTAGTTCTTTTCTGAGATAGATTTTGGATCTATGGCCAGTCCTGGGCTCATTGTGCTAGAAAGGTATATGCTTTTAACATATGTTCCTTTGGCAGCCGTAGGCTTGAGTTTAATAATTGTATTAATAAACTCCTGAGCATTATCAATAATCTTCTCAGGTTCGAATGAAACCTTTCCGATTGAGGTGTGTACGATTCCGTATTTATCGACCTTGAAATCGATTTTACCTTGCTTAACCTCTTTCACGGCCTTCTCTATTTCCATAGTTACGGTTCCGCTTTTGGGGTTAGGCATAAGTCCACGGGGTCCTAGGATCCGACCGAGTGCTCCAATTTTAGGCATAACAGTAGGCATTGTGATAATTACATCAACATCCGTCCATCCGCCTTTAATCTTCTCTACATATTCGTCTAATCCTACGTAATCGGCACCTGCAGCTTTTGCTTCGTCCTCCTTATCGGGGGTACACAGTACTAATACCTTAACGTCCTTACCTGTTCCGTGAGGCAAGGTTACAACACCACGTACCATCTGGTTGGCCTTTCTGGGGTCAACACCAAGACGTATATCGATGTCAATAGAAGCATCGAATTTGGTTTTTGTAATCTCCTTCACTAAACTGGCGGCCTCTGATAACTTGTACTGCTTATCAGTTTCAATTTTCGACAACGCAAGTTTCTGATTCTTGGTCAATTTTGTCATCTCACTAAAAGAGGTTAAATGTTACTCACCTGGGAAATCTCCTTTTACAGTAATACCCATACTACGGGCGGTTCCTGCTACCATTTTCATGGCTGATTCCACAGTAAAACAATTCAGGTCGGGCATTTTATCCTTTGCAATTTCCCGTACTTGATCCCACGATACCGAGGCAACTTTGTCTCGGTTTGGCTCTGATGATCCGCCCTTTACCTTTGATACTTCAATAAGTTGGACAGCCACCGGGGGTGTTTTTACAATAAAATCGAAAGATTTATCGGTATAAACCGATATAATCACGGGGAGAACTTTCCCTGCTTGACTTTGAGTTCTGCTATTGAATTGCTTGCAGAACTCCATTATATTAACCCCTTTTGAGCCGAGCGCTGGACCTACGGGTGGTGAAGGATTTGCTGCACCTCCCTTAATCTGTAACTTAATTAATCCGGCAACTTCTTTAGCCATAATGCTTTAGCTCTTAACAGTTATTACTCTTTTTCTACTTGCATAAAGCTGAGCTCCAACGGAGTTTTGCGGCCAAATATTTTGACCATTACCTTCAGCTTCTTCTTTTCTTCGTTCACCTCTTCGATTACTCCCGTGAATGAGTTAAAGGGACCATCAATAACTTTCACGCTTTCACCAACAAAGAAGGGAACGTTGATTTCCTCATCGCTATCAGCAAGCTCATCAACTCTTCCTAAGATTCGATTTGCCTCTGATTGGCGCAATGGAGTAGGATCACCAGTTTTTGGGTCGCCTAAAAATCCTATCACATTGGGAATGTCCTTTAGCATGTGAGGTATCTCACCTACGAGGGCTGCTTCGATTAATACGTATCCTGGGTAGAAGATCCGTTCCTTGCTTACTTTTTTTCCGTTACGGATTTGGTAAACCTTTTCGGTTGGTATTAATACTTGTGAGATGAAGTCGTCAAGTTTTAACCGTCTGATTTCACTCTCGATGTATTCTTTCACCTTTTTCTCCTTCCCACCAATAGCACGAATTACGTACCATTTCTTTACGTTTTCTTCCATCGAAATATCCTCTCAGGCTTTTTAAATCATATTATAAATAAAATCCATCACATTCTCAAAGGAAAAATCCATGAAGAATATAACCAGTGAAATTAAAAGGGAAGCAATCATAACAATTATTGCACTGGATTGAAGATCTTTCCATGTTGGCCACGATACTTTGTGGATTAGCTCGGTGTAAACTTCCTGAAGGTATGTTTTAATTCTCATAGTGCTCGCTTATGTTGCACGGGAGGAGCGACTCGAACGCCCGACACCTGGTTTTGGAGACCAGTGCTCTACCAACTGAGCTACACCCGTGTGTGAAAGGGTTTACCTACATTAGAGCAAGTAAACCCTCTGTATCATTTGAAATGTACTATTCAACAATTTCAATAACCTGACCTGCTCCAACGGTTCTACCACCTTCGCGAATAGCGAAGCGTAGTCCTTTGTTGATTGCTACAGGAGAGATAAGGTTTACTGTAATGGTAACGTTATCACCAGGCATAACCATCTCAACGCCTTCAGGTAGCATAATCTCACCTGTTACGTCAAGGGTACGTAGGTAAAACTGTGGACGGTATTTGTTGTGGAATGGAGTGTGACGTCCACCCTCATCCTTCTTAAGTACGTATACCTCTGCTTTGAATACGGTATGAGGCTTGATAGATCCTGGCTTAGCAAGAACCATACCACGCTTAATCTCTTTCTTGTCAACACCACGAAGCAGAACACCAACGTTATCACCAGCTTCACCGCGGTCAAGAATCTTACGGAACATCTCAACACCTGTACAAACAGTTTTGCGACCTTCGGCACCAAGACCAATCATTTCCAGGTTGTCACCAGTGTTAACAATACCGGTTTCAATTCTACCAGTTGCTACTGTACCACGTCCAGTAATTGAGAATACGTCCTCAACAGGAAGTAGGAAAGGCTTTTCAGTATCGCGAGGAGGAACAGGAATGTATTCATCAACAGCATCCATTAGCTCCATTACTTTCTCAACCCACTTTTCATCTCCTTCAAGAGCACCCAATGCTGAACCACGGATAACGGGAGCATTGTCTCCATCAAATTGATAGAAACTAAGTAATTCGCGAACTTCCATTTCAACTAACTCAAGCATCTCCTCGTCGTCAACCATATCGCACTTGTTAAGGAAAACAACAAGTTTAGGTACGTTTACCTGACGTGCAAGAAGGATGTGCTCGCGTGTTTGCGGCATAGGTCCATCAGTAGCCGCAACAACGATGATTGCGCCGTCCATCTGAGCAGCACCAGTTACCATGTTCTTTACATAGTCAGCGTGACCAGGGCAGTCAACGTGCGCATAGTGACGGTTTGCTGTTTGATACTCTACGTGAGCTGAGTTAATAGTGATGCCTCTTTCTTTTTCCTCGGGTGCATTGTCAATAGAATCGAATGATCGTACCTCGGAAAGACCTTTCTCTGCCAAAATTTTTGTGATGGCTGCAGTAAGGGTGGTCTTACCATGGTCAACGTGACCAATGGTTCCGATATTTACGTGAGCTTTCGACCTATCAAATTTTTCTTTTGCCATGACTCCAGTTTGTTAAATTATTAGATTTAAAAATGATTGTCGATTTAAAAAATCAAAAAGAAAATTGAGCCAATGATGGGAATTGAACCCATGACCTCTTCCTTACCAAGGAAGCGCTCTACCTCTGAGCTACATCGGCTTTTTTGGTTAGAGCGGGAGACGAGACTCGAACCCGCGACCCTCAGCTTGGAAGGCTGATGCTCTACCAACTGAGCTACTCCCGCATATATACCAAAAAAACATGTGGGGAGAGCAGGATTCGAACCTACGAAGGCTTACGCCAGCAGATTTACAGTCTGCCCCAGTTGGCCACTTTGGTATCTCCCCATACATGTAGAAAATAAAGAACAATATTTTGAGCCGATGGAGGGATTCGAACCCCCGACCAGCTGATTACAAATCAGCTGCTCTGGCCAACTGAGCTACATCGGCAATGTTTGTTAAGAACATCAACTTTGGTGTTGTTTACCCTTCCAAAATCGGTTGGCAAATGTAGGGACATTTTTTTTACTTACCAAAAAAAAAACATTTTTTTAATAAAAAAAATAACCCCTTTGCTGCTTCTCTTAGTTTTGTAAATCTCACGCTGGCTAACAAAGGGGTTTTGCTATTTAAAACATCCTAACGGACGTTACGCTCCTCTTTGTTTCTCTTTGTGTTTTTTCACCTGGCGCTTAAGCACCTCCAAGCACTCATCAATCCCCTCTTCAAACTTTTTTGCTTGACGCTGGACAAACAGGTCGTTGCCAGGAATTAGAAGTTTAACCTCAGCAATCTTGTTCTCAACACCCTGGGTGTTTTCAAGTTTAAGATAAACCTCTGCTCCAATAATTGCGTCGTAAAACTTTTCTAGCTTTCCAAGCTTATTGTTGATAAAATCTACAAGCTTCTGGTCGGCGTCAAACTTAATTGATTGGATTTTTACGTTCATAGTATGATCCTCCATTTATTTAAATTGTATAATATATAATATCAAGCACGTGGGTGTGCCTGCTGGTACGCTGATTTTAACTTCTGTATGCTAGTGTGAGTATAAACTTGGGTTGCAGAGAGGCTTGCATGCCCCAGCAACTCTTTTATAGCGTCAATATTTGCTCCCTGATCTAGTAAGTGCGTTGCAAATGTATGCCTTAACACATGCGGACTCTTTTTTTCAAGCATAGTTACCAATGAGAGGTACTTTTTTACAACTCGATAAATAAATTGCGAGTACGTTTTTTCTCCTTTGTTTGTAACAATAAGGTACGGGGCATTGTTCAAGGGGAATGCTTGCTGTCTCTGCCTTGTATATTCTTTTAGCGCTGGCTTCAACTCGGGGTGCATTGGAATTATCCGCTCCTTACTTCCCTTCCCCATTACTTTTATTGTTTCGCTTTCCAAATCGACTCCCTGCGTTTTGAGGTTGACCAGCTCTGACACCCTCACTCCAGTGAAATAAAAGAGCTCCATGATAAGCAAATCTCTTAATCCAAGAAACCCATCGGGGTACTTAATATCATCGATCATGAAATTAACTTCCGATGTTTTAAGAACGCTTGGTAGTTTTTTGCTCGCTTTAGGAGCAACCACCTTTGCTATTGGATCGGTTTGTACCAACCCGTTTTTTTTTAAAAACTTGTAAAAACTTCTTAATGAGGATAATTTTCTGTTTACGGTGCGTGGTGTGTTACCCGATACCAAAAGGGAAGATAACCATCCTCTAACCATCCGATGTGTAACCTCTGCTGGCTGGAAGGAACTGGGGTTGATATCATAGAATGCAAAAAACTGTCTCAAATCATCACCGTATGCACGGATAGTTTGGACAGAATAATTTCTTTCAACCCTAAGGTATTTTTGAAATTTTGTTAGCATACTCTTTGGATGCAATATAGTGTATTTTGAGCTATTTCCCAAAAAAAATCAGGCAAACTTGCCTGATGCATCCTAAAGAGCACTAATCCTCTTCCTGATGGAGTTTTTGCACGTAAATGGCCTTTTTGATTGCCTCTCTACGACGCATTGATGGCTTGATAAAAGCCTGACGCGAGCGCAACTCTTTCATTGTGCCAGTTTTTTCAAACTTACGCTTAAATCTCTTTAAAGCTCTCTCGATGTTTTCGCCTTCTTTAATTGGTATAATTATCATGCTTGCTTTATGTATATGATTTATTTTACTTATAATTGAGGTGCAAAAGTATAACTTATTAGAGATTTTTCCAAAAAAGTTAAAAAAATAATGGGTATTTTTCGCAATAGATGCTGAAATAGTTTTAGAAATTCGCAATGTATCCTACATGAACCTTGGCTTCACGAAGACTAAAACTTTGTCCCATTCCACTCCCCAACGCATAACTAAAGTTGAGTATCCCTCCTGCTGATGCTAGCTGAAAGCCCAGCCCTGCTCCTTGTGGCCATGAAACATTACCAACATCATTTTTTGTAGTTGCTACAAATGCCTTGTCAAAAAACGCGAAAAAGTTAAGGATTCTTTGCAGCCTGTACTGTAACTCAATGGTGCCAATTGAATATGCATTTGTAAGTATTGCTTCCTGATTAAAACCTCTGAGGCTATTTGCCCCGCCAATTCGGTAGAGCTCGTTATCCATATAAACAAAATCATCGCTCCTGGATGAGATTGGCTCCAGCATTTGAGCTTGTATGGCTACATGAAAAACCACGCTTTGCGATACAATTGGATGGTATCCTGAAGAAATTACTTGTATCTCCCCTACTGTTGTCCGGCTACCCTCCTCTTGTGTATTATTATCTGTCTCTCGGGAGCCAACACCTACTGTAAAGTCAACAAACAGGTTGCGAACTGGAAAATAATCCGGCTCAGATTGACCAAGTGAATAGTTTATCTGATAAAGAGTGGTTTTATAGTTGCTCAAGGTTGATGATTGTTGGCTTTTTAGGGTTGATGAAGCTCTGTAATCGATCCCAAGCCCAAGGCTGCTTCCACTATTAAGATAAAAGTTAACAGTAGTTTTTGGGTTTACATTAATAAATGTGGTATCGAGCCGATAAAGCGCAAAGTTTGCTTTAAACCCAGCGTTTATTCCCCTAATATAGTCCCATTTTGAGGATATATTCAAACGTTGAGTGCCCTCGCCTAAAGCCTGCCATTGCAAGGTGTTAAGTTCTCCCATCTTAAATACGTTAGCCAGCCTCAGGTTTACGTCACCTGTGAGCAAAATACCCTGCGAATTATCTTGTCCTGAAGCAAATCCAACCAGCCCGGAAAACTGGCTCGCCTTTTTATTTGTTATGTAAGAATAAATTCTTGCCTTACCCGGAATAAACTCAACCTCCGACTGACGAATAACTGATAAATATGGCAGTTGTCGCAATCTATCGTCGATTCTATTGATCTGATTCTGGCTATAAAAATCACCCTTATTGAGGTTTAGGTACTGCTGTATAAATGTCTGCGAGATATTTGCATCGCCCTTTACATAAAGGGTGTCGATAAGGATTAATGGTCCAGGGTTAATTTTTAGGTTTACTGATATTTTGCTGTTATGCAACTTGGATCCATCAAGAGAAACCCTGGCAAATGGATGGCCATTATTTTCAAAGAAACGTAAGATGTTCTGTATGGGGGTCTGCAAAGCATCTGGACGTACTGGATTGTGAACGAACTTTTCAGTTTTAACTCTTGCTTTTTTCAGCCAAGAATCGGTTATACTATCGGTTTTAACGGTTGCCCATTGGTACTTTTGTCCCTTAGTTGCAAAGGCAGAGAATTGTATTGAATCAATTATTATAGAATCGATTCTGGCTTCGAGGTAACCTTGAAACTGGAGATTCTTAATATGCTGAGAAACGCAGGATAAAAACTCAAGAGTATCCTTTTGGGCAAAGGTTTCTCTACAACTTTCCGATTCGTTGGAATCGACTAGTATAATTCTACCAACTAGGCTCTCGCTCTCCTGACCGACTACCTGAGTACAACAGAATAATAAAAGTATAGTAATTACCCTTTTCACACTTGCAATATAAAAAAAACACACCTAACGTTCCATTGGAACAGGGTGTGCTTAATAATTAAAGATTAAGGGGTGATTTTACATCTCGTTATTCATAAACCCCTGATCTTCCAAAACCTTTAGGAACACTTTAGAGAACGCAACATTATCCTTTTTAGTGTACCGGTTGTCCGTGAATATTTGCGCTAGTGTTTCCTTATTATTCTCTTTAAGCAACTTTTTTGTAAGTGGCAAAGCCTCCTTGGCAGCATATATTTGATCAATATCGCCTGGGGAGTAATCTTGATAAACCTCGCGATGGATTACTGATGCCAAAGGCAACCTATCGGTAAGCTCTGGAGACTCATCAGGATAGCCTAGCACTACAGTAGTTACGGGCACCACACCTTTTGGCAGTTTTAGCACATCGATAATTTTGTTGGCGGTATAGGTTGTTGTACCCAGATAGCATATTCCCAAACCTTTATCCTCCGCAGCAACACAAACATTCTGCGCAACCAGTAATGCATCAATAGCAGCGGTCATGAATGACAGAAAATTGTCGTAACCGGGTTGAGCATCGCGCTGAAGGCACCATTTATTGAAACGGTTAAAATCGGCGCAAAAAGTAAGGACAACGGGCGCCTGAGTTACCATGGGCTGATTAAAATGACAGGGTGCCAGCTGCTTCTTAACCTCAGAATCGGTTGAAACAACAACACTATAAACCTGCATATTGCCTGTTGTTGAAGCCCTGATTCCTGCATTTAGAATATCGTTAAGCATTGACTCCTCAATGGGCGTACTTTTGTACTTTCGGATTGATCGATGTTTTAATATTGTATTCATCTATAATTATTATTATGATTTATAACGATTTGTTTATCTGTATCTTCCTGATTATATAATACTTTGATTCGCAATGCGGCAAAATTATCTGCAGCAACAAAGGAACGAGCTTTGGAAAAAATATCAACGGTTATGGAAGTGTTTTACAACACTATGTAGAATAAAATGTTAGCAAATTGATAAAAAGGATGCGTTAATGGGAGTGGGATGGATGATTGATTGCCCCTCGACAGTTCGACTGGCTCACTGCATCGCTACGCTCGGGGTGACGATTGAATGATTGGATGAATGAGCCTTAACTGGCGAATGGAGGTTACGATGAGTTTATAATTTTACCAATAAAACTATATGTATAAATCTGCCAGCCAATTTATTTATCATATTCTTTTATAAAAGCGCCCTGCTCTGTGATATAATGAAACTCTATCTCCAAAGGATGAACGTTCTCTTTAATACTATCAATTTTCCAATAGGGTAAAGTGGCATCAACTACAACTATTTTAGGTTTTACAAGGTTTAACACCTTGTTGATGCGACTCGACAGCTGATTGGTAACAACGAGAATATCAACAGGAAAAGGCTTTTTAGTTTTTAGATTATCAAAACCATTATCAATAGGGATAAAAATAATCTCCCCATTAAACGAATACCAAATGCCCAGCTTATTGCTTTTCCTTTTAACCCAACTAAAATTTTTTTTATTATCATACGCAAACGGGCATAAACTTACACCATCAGCATTAATACCTGAACTGGAAAGGTAACCGCCCAAACTATAATTGTGCTGCTTAATAAAATCTTGACTTGAAGTGTCTGAAACGGCAAGAAGGAAGCTATCTGCATTTTTAAATCCCACTAATGTTGACTGCCTACTACCAAAAACAACCAACTCAGAATTATTGAACCTACCTATCTGCCTAAACGACAACTCAGCAAAAAACAGCAGGAGAGCAGCCAGCATTACATAGGCAATTTTTGCTTTTCTGAATGCCAGAAATAAGGCTAGCATTAAAATGGCAAGTAAAAGAAAAAACACCTGACTAGCAGAGATGGCTATACCACTAAATGTTGAGTAGGGTAACGCTTCGGTAAATTTGATAAGAGAAACCAACCACGATAAAACGTTATTTAATACCCAGCCTACAACAGTAGCAACCGCTGGCAATGGTGAAACTACAATAAGTAATAATGCTAAATAAATAATAATTGTAGCAAGGGGTATTGCGTAGAGGTTTGTTAGTAGAAAGTAATTGGGGAATTGATTAAAATAGTATAGACCCAGCACGAATGTACCCAGCTGAGCTGCAATTGATACTGATATTAAAACCCAAACCTTATCGACCCATTTATTTTTAATATATACCAGCTTATAAATATAGGGATAGAAGAATACAATGGAAACAACGGCCAAATAGGATAACTGAAAACCTACCTCCGTAATAAGCATTGGGTTAACAACCAGAATAATAAAAGCTGATGCGCTTAGGGTATTATAAATATTGGTTTTGCGACTAAAAGCCATTCCAATTATAACCAGCGAGAACATTAGCGATGCTCTTATAACCGATGGGGAAAGACCAGTAAAAACGGCAAAGAACCATAAAAAAATTAGTAAAATAATGGTTTTAAATAATCGTCCCTTTTTAATTCTATTTAAAAAGAAAAGTATTGCTGACAAAGTTGCGAAAAGAATTCCAACGTGAAGCCCTGAAACAGCCAGTATGTGCATTGCCCCCGAGGCAGAAAAAACCCTTCGGGTTTCCTGATCGAGCAAATTTTTATAACCCAGCGTTAAGGCTGATAGTATTGCTAAATTCTCATCCTCAATGCCCACGCCCCGATAAAGTGACAGCATATTATCTCTTAGCGAGAATGCAATATTTAGCGCTTTATTTGGCTTGTAACCAATCTCTTTCCAACTATCCTTATCAATAAAAGCCACTCTGTAAATCTGCTTTTTTGCTAAATATTTCTCGTAGTCAAACTGATAAGGGTTTAATGGCTTTCCCGGTGATTCAAAATTTCCTTTCACGGCAAGTACTGATCCAAATTTCAGCGTCTTTGCCAGTGTATCCGTTGCAGAGAAATAGAGCATCACCTTTTCATTTGCTGAACTTAGCTCATCATCGTCAAAAATATTGGTGACTTTAGCGAGGACTCTAAGACTGGTAGTTCGTTCATCAGGGGGCTCAAGCAGCTTAACAAGCAGCTTTTGCTCTGCACCATTTTCAAGGTCGCTTCTCCCCTGTTGGCTCATTGTTAAAACAACTCCTGAAAGCAACAAGAAGAGTGTTATTAACATACCAAACACCCACCGAAAGCTCCATGAAAAACGGATAAGGTAAGTTCCAAATACTAGGCAAAGTAAAACCAGCTGTGCAATTAATAGGTTGGTTTGTGATATGGGAATAGTAATGTTTAGCGCAAGTACTATGCCTACAACAAAAGGAATTAGCAAACGAAAAAAGGGCACCTGCCTGTACATTAAAAATTGGGGTTGTTTCTTATACCGAAGGTACTGATTGTTGGTGATAGTTCAAAATATTTGTTTTTTAGAACCTACACGTTTTTTTCGTCATAATGGGATGATGAAAGAAATGTTGGTTAGTGCTTGATGTAATAGAATGCCCCGATTGAAACCGGTAATGCAACAGTCTTTTTGGTGGGTGAAGCAAC
>JBKHAH010000095.1:0-11022 GCA_046542995.1 Bacteroidales bacterium | reverse complement strand
CCTCAAAAGTATAGGAGTACAATTTACCAATTTTTTCCGTTAAATATTAAATAATCATTTCATATCTTTGTAGCATGAAATCATTAACCACATGGCTGTTAAATGCATCCCTTTTGCTGGTTCTCACTGGCATGATAGGTCATGAGGTTATCCCACATCATCATCACGTTACGGCGGGGCAGGTTGATACTTGCTGCGAGAGTCATGAGCAAGAAGAAGAATCAGACCATGATTCGGTATGCAACGTTCTTGCCGATATTCATAAAGAGGAAAGAAGAATTGAGCTAGGAGCAAATGAAACCAACTCAAAACACCAGCATAACAATTCTTCCCACACGGTTTGCAGTCATTGCTCTTTATCAACATTTTCGCAAGCGCTCTCAAAAAAACAGCTTTACATTCCGCAAGCCGAGCATTCTAATATTTACCATACCATCACATTCTCATTTCGAGGCCCCCCTATTTCATAGATTACCAGCCTTTTCCCTTGAACAATATATTGTGAAGGATTTTTTATTGCCTTCATGCTTAATTGTTCACACATAATTATTTCAAGTTAGTGCGTAATAACCTTTAACTGGGGTTTTTCAACCAAAAACTGCACAAATAACGATATTGAAATATCACAGAGATTCCAATATGTACCGTAAATAAATAATGAAGCATGAAAAAATATTGCATAATTTTTATAGCCCTGTTCCTATCGGCCTGCCACTCCGACCAAAGTAATGACCTATTGGGATGTGGACACGATCATTCCAGCGACAATGAAAAAGAAATTGAAGCCCGCCATACGCATTCTCATGACGATAATAGCGAACACGAACACGACAATGAGAGCAACCATGGCCACAGCCATCAAAGCCATGATGAGTACGATGTAATTGACATAGCTTACACTCCTTTCGGTGAGGTTATTAAAACTGGAGGCGAGATACTGCCAGTTCGTGGTGATGAGCAGGTTGTTGTTGCCAACCACGATGGTCTTGCATTCTTTGCTCTAAAAGGCATTCAGGAGGGGGTTGATGTGAAAACAAACCAGCATCTCCTAACCATAACCTCAGGGGAATTGGTGCACGATAATCTTGAAGCAGGCTACCTGGATGCTAAAGCTCAGTTTGAAAAAAAGAAGATTGATTATGAGCGGGCTGCCAGGCTTATGGCCGATACAATTATACCAGAACGCGAATATTTGGATGCAAAACTTGCCTATGAGAGCAGTAGGTTGTCATTCAATACCATACGTCGAAACTATGAGTCGGGAGGGCAAAAAGTGCTTGCACCAAATAATGGCTACGTAAAGACCATCCACGTTAATGAAGGAGAGTTTGTACAAATAGGGCAGCCTCTCGTGACAATCTCACAAAATAAAAGGATAGTTATAAAAGCCGATGTTCCACAGAATGCCATTCCAAAGCTTAAAACCATAGTATCCGCAAACTTTAAAACACCATACAGAGGGCAAACATACTCAACAAACGAGTTAAATGGGAACCTTATTTCTTGGGGTAAATCAGCAACCAGCAACAGTTACTATATCCCAATATTTTTTGAAATTGATAATAAAGGGGCGCTAATTCCTGGAACCTACATTGAGGTGTTCCTTAAAACAGCAGCAATAGCTGAGGCTATCGCCATTCCAAAATCTGCCGTAATGGAAGAGTTTGGAAGCCACTTTGTTTTTGTTGATAACCACGATGGCTGGGAGAAGCGATATATTGAGATTGGTGGAACAGATGGAGATTTAGTTAAGGTTACTCAGGGATTAAAGGTTGGTGAGCATGTTGCTACAAAGAACGTTTCAAGAATTAAACTCTCGCAAATGACCGGCCAATTACCTGAACATGCACACGTACACTAGTAACTAACAACTCAAAAAAATGCTAAATAGAATAATATCATACTCATTGCAAAACCGCCTGCTGGTAATGCTATTAGGCATAGTTTTACTGGTAGGTGGAACATGGATTACTACTTCAACCGAAGTTGACGTTTTCCCTGATCTGAATGCCCCCACCGTAGTGGTTATGACTCCAGCACCAGGTATGGCTCCCGAAGAGGTGGAGAAGATGATCTCGTTCCCCATTGAAACATCCGTAAACGGTGCCACCGGCATTCGCCGGGTACGCTCATCTTCAGCCATGGGGCTTTCAACCGTTTGGGTTGAGTTCGACTGGGGCATGGATATATACAACGCCCGCCAGATAGTTAGCGAGCGGCTTATGTTTGTTGCCGATGAACTACCACGTGGAGTAGACAGACCCATGCTAATGCCACAATCGAGCATTATGGGCGAGATTATGATTTTTGCTCTTACTGCTGAGGATACTTCCCCAATTGACCTGCATACCATTGCTGCATGGACTATTCGTCCGTTGCTTCTTTCTGTGGGAGGGGTAGCCGAGGTATCCTACATTGGCGGAGAGGAGAAGGAGTACCAAATACTTGCCGATCCGCTTAGAATGAAATACTATAACGTTTCTTTAGACGAACTATATGAGGCTTGCGATCAGATAAACACCAATGTACCCGGTGGATTTATTAACCAGTACGATAGCAAGTACACCATAGTGGGACGGTCGCGCACCAGCGATACGCTTGCCATTGGCAACTCGGTAATTAAAATGGCTAATGGCTTCCCTGTAGCTATTGCCGATGTGGCAAAAGTAACCATTGGCGGTGCACCCAAAGAGGGCGATGGCTCTTACAGAGGTCAAAAGGCTGTAATAGTTACCGTAACTAAACAGCCCAATGCAAACACGCTTGATCTTACTGAGAAAATAAAAGAAGCACTAGAAGGATTAGAAGGAACGATCCCATCCGATGTGAATATCCATACCGATATATTTGAGCAGGCATCTTTTATCAGAACATCAATAAACAATGTTCAAACAGCTCTCATTGAAGGAGCTTTTCTCGTTATAATTATTCTGCTAATCTTCCTTATGAACTATCGTACAACCATTATCTCGGTTGTTGCAATCCCAATTTCTCTCTTGGTAACCCTTGTCACTCTCAGGTGGTTTGGCTTAACCATAAACACCATGAGCTTGGGTGGAATGGCAATTGCCATTGGTTCGCTGGTTGACGATGCTATAATTGACGTGGAGAATGTTTACAAGCGGTTAAGACAAAATCATCAGCGGCCAAGTAAAGAGCGTAAATCCACTCTTAGGGTAGTTTACGATGCTTCGGTTGAAATTCGTGCATCGATATTTAACGCCACGCTAATTATAGTAGTAGCCTTTATTCCACTATTCTTCCTAAGCGGCATGGAGGGGCTAATGCTAAAACCTCTGGGTATCTCTTTTATCGTTTCGCTATTTGCATCAACTTTAGTTGCCCTTAGCCTTACCCCGGTAATGTGTAGCTTTATGCTAACTGGTGAAAAACAGCTGAACCGCCATAGCAAGGGCCGCTGGATGGAGAATAAACTTACGCTTTATTATGGCAATGTTTTAAGGAGGTTGCTACGCTTCAAAACGGCAATAATCTCCATTGCCATTCTAATTTTTGCATTATCTGTAGGTATTCTGTTTATGCAGGGGCGAAGTTTCTTACCGCCTTTCAATGAGGGCTCATTAACCATAAACCTTGCAACGGTTCCGGGTGTTTCACTAGATGTTTCCAATGATATTGGACAAAGGGCAGAGGAAATACTACTGTCAATCCCCGAGATAACCTCCGTTGCCCGCAGAACAGGCAGATCCGAACTGTCGGAGCACACGCTGGATGTTAACGCTTCGGAAATTGATGCTCCATACAAGCTACTCGACCGTAGTAGGTGGGAATTTCTTAGTGAGGTGCGTGAGAAATTGAATGCCCTTGATGGCATTGTTCTGGAGGTGGGACAACCCATTAGTCACCGCATTGATGCCATGCTAACAGGCCATCAGGCCAATATTGCCATTAAGCTCTTTGGCTACGATTTAAATCAGATGTATGCTATCTGCACACAAATTAGCGAGATTATTGCTGATGTTGAGGGGATTGGCGATTTATCGGTTGAGCAGCAGATTGAAATCCCGCAGCTTCAGTTGCAACCCAATAGGGTTATGCTCTCGCGTTATGGCATTCCGGTAAATAGGTTTAACCATTTTGTAAAAACAGCATTCAATGGAGATAAGGTTTCTGATGTTTTTGAGGGCGATAAGAATTTTCCTCTGGTGCTCAGGTTTGATGATGAGTACAGAAATTCATTCGAAGCAATTAGTGAAGCACCTATCGATACCGATGATGGGAAAAAAGTTCCCCTCAGTTTTGTTAGCGATATAGTTAGCACTTCGGGCCCTAATACCATAAATCGGGAGAATGTGCAGCGGAAACTTGCGGTTTTGGTAAATGTTGCCAATCGTGACCAGCGTGGCGTAGTTAACGATATTAGAGATAGAGTTGAAGAAGAAATTAATTTGCCTGAGGGCTACAGAATCGAGTACGGAGGTCAGTTTGAAAGTGAAGAAAAGGCCACTCGACGCTTGCTGCTTGCATCCATAATTTCCATTGCTGCAATCTTCTTACTGTTGTATCATGAGTTAAGGCATCCCATGCTTTCAGCCATTGTGCTGGCAAATCTTCCTCTTGCACTTATTGGCGGGGTAATGGCCATTTGGTTTTCGTCAGGGGTTCTGAGTATCCCTGCAATAATTGGGTTTATTACTCTTTTTGGCATAGCTACCCGAAACGGGATACTCCTTATATCGCGCTACGAGGCCCTTAAGAGTAAAGGATTATCACTAGTTGAGCGCATTGTAGAAGGCTCGCGCGACAGGCTGCTCCCAATTCTTATGACAGCCCTAACAACGGCTCTTGCACTTATCCCTCTTTCAATTCAGGGCGATAAACCCGGTAATGAGATTCAAAGCCCCATGGCCATAGTGATTCTGGGTGGCTTGTTAAGTTCAATCCTTTTAAATATGGTGGTAGTACCAGCAATTTACATGGTTTACGAGGTATGGAGGAAGGATGATGCTGATTCAACTAACAAGAAGTTAACAACCGATTAAACTAAAGAGAATGAAATACAATCTGTTACTAATTATATCTCTTATGCTTACCACATCAACCTTTGCTCAACATGGGATAAACGATGTGTTAAAGCAAATTGAGGCAAATAACCCAACGCTAAAAGCACTCCAGGCTCAAAGCGAAAACCAAAAGGCAAAGGCGAAGCTAGATTTGCTTCCGCCAAACCCCAACATTGAGGGAGGACGATTCCCTTCAGTTGAGGGCACTGGTATGAAACATGCCTGGGGGGTTAGCCAGCATTTTGAGTTTCCTACAGTTTATGCCAGGCGAAACCAGCTGGCTAAAACCACCAGCAGTTTTGCCGATGCAAATTATAATGCAGCAAGACAAAGGATATTGCTGGATGCAAAGCTTGCACTCTTGGATTATATTCATGCCAAGAGGCAGCATTCAGAGCTGCAAAAACGCGTAGAGTTTGCCCAAAGCATGCATGCCCTTATTAAGAAGAAGGTAGATGCAGGAGAATCAACAATGCTGGATTTGAACAATGCGAACTTGAAGCTTGTTGAAGCAAAACTAAAGGTAAGGGAGGTTGAGGGGAATATTCGCGTTATTAACAATAAGTTAGTAGCCATGAATGGGAACTCAGAACTCCCTAAAATTGACATTCAGCATGTTATTTTGGAACTCCCATCCAATGAAAAAATTAAGAAGGAGTTTTTTGACAATGATTATCGCTTTGCTGCCCTTAAACAAAGGATTAAGATTGCTGAAAGGAATAAAACCTTGGTAACCCATCAGGGATTACCAGAACTTAGCATTGGTTACCAATCGGAGAGAACGGATGCTGAGCATTTTTCTGGGTTCAGGGCAGGCCTTTCCATTCCGTTATGGGGGAACCGAAACAAAAGCAAAGTTGCAAAAATTCAGCTACATGCGGCGCATTTGGACTATGAAAGTGAAAGGGTGATACTGGAATCTGAATTTGATGAGCTATATCTGAATGCGAAGAATAGTTACAACGACCTAGTTTACCTAATGGAGTCGCTTAATGATTATAGTAATATTCCGTTGCTAAGGAAAGCTCTGGAGGCTGGTCAAGTATCAGTTGTTGAGTTTTTTAATGAGGTAGCTTATCTTTATAGTATAAACGACAAAGTCTTGGAGTTAGAGCTTGCTTATGCCAAAAAGAGGGCAATGCTGCATAGGTTTGAGCTTTAGATATTATAGTTATTAATTTGAATTACTGCTCCCCTGCACTTTAAATACAGTATTTAAAAGGCAGGGGAGCAGTATTGTTCTCTAGAAGTTAACTACTAATTCCCCAATAATATGCCTGCCCTCCATTCTGTAATCAAAAAGATAGGCGTTGTTCTTTATGAAATAACGTTCAGCATTAAGGACATTCTTAGCCAGTAGGCCAATTTCAGTTTTGGCACTAATCTTATAAGCAACTTTAAGGTCGGCCACAAACCAACCATCAACATACTCTGCTGGTCTGTAGTTACCCATGCCTTCAAAAATATCGGTTTCGCGCCTATTCATTTTTCCATGGTGGTAAGCTAAAGCAGAAAATTTAAAGTTGTTGAATTTGTATCTGGCTCCCATCTTAAAAAGTGTTGCAGGAGCCCATGTAATTTCATCCTGACTATCACTAATAGTTTCATCTTGAATCTCTTCGCTAATTCTTTGCGCATAAGTAAAGTTTGCAAACCCCGAAAAGTTTTGCTTTGCATATTGCGCCTCAGCCTCAACACCAACAGTCTCTAAAGAATAAATATTAGTACTCAAGTTGGCGTTGGCTACACTATAAGCAATTTGATTCTCAAAATTTACCCAGAAGCTATTCAGCCCTAATTTTACTCCTGAGGTTGGTTCCCAAATTGCTCCAAGGTCAAAGTTGGTAACAATCTCTGGCTCCAACTGATCAATATTTGATGCTAGCGAATATGTATTGTAGCCAAACATTTCAGTAGGTGTTGGCGTTCTGAATGCCTGACCAAATATTGCTTTAATCGTAAAGGTTTCGGTTGGGCTAACAACAGCAGCCAATCTGGGAGTAAACATTTGAAAACTCTTGAACTCTTGAGGGGAGCCAGCTTCATTTAAGTTATTATAGTTGAAAAACATCTGGTCGAATCGACCGCTTGCTGTAAGCTGTATCTTATCAAAAAATTTGGGTGATATATACTGAACGAAACCAGCAACGTTCCAAACAGGGTTATTTTGGATAAACTCTAACCAGGGGTTAAGTTCGAAGTGTGTTTCACCTGTTGGATCTGCCCATGTATTCATGTCTATATTGGCATAGTGAGCCTTGTCGCCATCGTAAAGGAACGTTGTGCTCTCAATGCCGGCAAAAACTAGATGATCCTTCTGGTTGTAATCAATTTGAGCTCTAAAGAACAGATCCTTTGCTTTCGTATTCAGGTATTCCGAAACCCCGTCAGGATAGTAATTCTCTAGCGCCCCATCGTTAAAATATCGCATTTTCCAATCAATATTATGCACTTGATAACGGGTGGTTAGCTCGTAATTAAGCGCCCTGTCAGATTGCGGGGCATACTTAAGAGCAGCAATACGTCTGTTTTCGCGCATATTCTCAGGACGATCTGGTATCACAAAAAGCCAACCATGCCCGGTTTCAAAATCCCAATGCTGCTCATGATACTGAAACGTGAGGCCTTCGAGATTCCCTTTGCCATATATTTTAGTGAAAAAATAAGTGTTTTCACGCGAATCGTTGGTTTCGAGCCTCAAGGGATTTCCCGAGTTATCAACTCTTCCTGAGGCATCATAACTTTTATACTCATTACCTTCTGTAGCTGAATGGCTGAATGAAACTACAATCCCAACATTATCGTTTTGGGTTCCTGTAACAATATCAAAGTAGCGATAATTTGGGGTTCCGAGTTGAACCCTTGCTGAGCCTAATTCACCCAGATCGTCCACATTGAGTGTGTTTAAAGTAACCACACCATTCATGGCATTTGATCCGTATAGAGCACCACCGGGGCCTCTAATATTCTCAATTGATTTTACGAAGTTTAGCGGAGTATTGTCCCATGTGTATGCAGTACCATAAAGGTTGTCGTTAAAAGGTATCCCGTCAACAAGCATTAGCATGTGGTTGTTATTCCAACCCTCAAACATGCCCCTAAATCCAAGTGTTCTCCGTTCGTAATCGTGACTTAAAAAATACCCTGGTTGATAGTTAAGCACCTCATTGGTTGTAAGCCAACCAAATTTTCTTGCCGATTCCATAGGCATACCTGTAATAATGTTGGGAGCGTCTGATTGTTCCTGCTTAACCTTTGATGCAGAAACAACCTGAATTGAGAGTAGCTGCTCTAGTGAAAGGTCAAGGTAATCGTCAACCTCCTGTTCATCTAAAGAATCTTGCCCCATGAGGCATGTAGAAAATAGTAAAAACCAGCCAGCGAAAAATGCGATTAAAAAATTTGTTTTCATAGCATATTGATTTAAGGATTCACCCACAATATAATGCAAACGAGCGTTTGAAAATGTTAAAGGGAAGCCTTTTATTTAATATAGATTTCCTCTATATTGCATCTGGGAGCATAACATTTTTGGATGAATTTTTTGAAAGATAAATTGTAATAAATAAAAAACCACCCCGATATGGAGTGGTTTTTCAAATAAGTTCATTTTTCAATTAAAACTTTTCGTAATCATCGTCTTTGCTGGAGGAAGGTCCTCCTAAATTAAGATTTACACCGCCCTTAGCTTTGCCTGAGATTTTAGGCTGATCCTCAGGGGGAGTATCTATTGCTTTACTCTCATTCTTTTTAATTTTTTTGGTTTGAGATATTTTTGGTTTAGTTGCCGCTGGTTTAATTGTTTTTAGCCTTGATGTTGATGATACGTCAGTTTTAAAGAAGCTGATTAGTTTTTTCAAATTATCGGCTTGATCTCCCAGTTCCTCGGAGCTGGAGACAAGCTCGTCAGCATTGGCAGCATTCTCTTGAGTTACGTTGTTAAGCTGCTGGATGGCATTGTTTATTTGCTCTGCACCATTGGTTTGCTCTACGCTACCAGCAGTAATCTCCTGTATTAGAACGGAAGTTCTTTTTATTTCCGGTATGATATCTTGGATTAAGCTAACTGAGCCCTCTGTGTTGGTAACGCTCTCTTTGGATAGCTTAAGAATTTCATCTGCAGCTACCTTGCTTCGTTCAGCTAGCTTCCTAACCTCTGCAGCTACCACGGCAAACCCTTTGCCATGCTCACCTGCACGTGCTGCTTCAACGGCAGCGTTTAGTGCTAGTAAATTCGTTTGAAAAGCAATATCGTTAACAATGTTAATTCTCTCAGAAATTGTTCGTATTGATTTCATGCTCTTTTCCGACTCGGTTCCAATTCTCTCAATATCCTGAGCCAGCTTATCGGAAATTTTGTTGGTGTTGCTGGAGTTCTCTGTATTTTGCTGAATATTTGCCACCATCTCCTCCATTGATGATGATACCTCCTCGGCGCTGCTGGCTTGTGTTGATGCGCCTCCTAGAATGCCTTGCGCAATCTTGTTTAACTCAACGCTGGCGCCAGAAATTTTTTCTGCACCCTCAATTATTGAGATAACAATACCCTTAAGCCTCTGAATCATAGCTCTTAGGTCGAAGAGCAGCTTCGCTATTTCATCGTTACCTGAGATATCAAAATCAGCCTTTAAATCGCCCTGCGCAAGTTGTGATATTGCCTCGGATGCTGTATTAATAGCCCTTTTAAAAGAGGTTGTAATATAAAACGAAATGGCTAAACCCACAAAAACTACAAGCAGTCCACCAATTATAATAAAGATTCGGAAGAATGAGGTTGAGTCATCGATTCTTGCATAGGCAGCCTCAGCCTCAGCTCGCTGATTTTCTATTAATTCATCAAGCGACTCAATAACCTCATCAGAAGCGACAATGATTGAACCGTTGTCCTCAACCATTCCTTCCACCTCCATTAGAATCATAAAATCGTTGTAGCTGTCAAATGAGTTTAGCATTGACATAACCTTCTCATGATCTGAAAATAAGGTTTGGGTGATTTTGGTAGTAATCTCATTAAACTTTTCCTGATCTTGCTGGCTCCAGTTCTGGACTAGCGGGTTAATCTGACTAATTAAGTTTGGATAAAGCGTGCCATGCAACTCCTGTAGCCTTTTCTTATCAGGGGTGTCAGAATGCTTATCAATATGAACCCAGTTCTTAATTAGTAGCTTTGATTCTGCAATTAGGTTTTGTAGCTCAATCAAACGGTTAACAGAAGGCGTGTTCTGCTCGGAAAGCTCCCGGTTGATCTCATCATTCTGGTTAAGTATAGTGTAAGTTATTACCGATGATATTATGAAGAGGGCAATAATAAAACCGAATCCGAGGAGAAGTTTTCTGGTTAGTGAGAATTTAACTTCCATGATTTTAGGGGTTTTTTAGTAAACTTTTGATGCCAGATTATATAGCTGATCATTAACATTAAGCGAATTGCGCCGCATGTAGCCGCGATTAATTTCAAACTCAAGTTTTGAAGCGCTTTGGTTAAACACAAGGCTTACGCCTGCTCCCAGCCCAGCTGCTCCTGATCTGTCGCTTACAATAAGCGTACAGCCCCCTTTTAAGTTATTTGTAATCTGACGAACATTGTCAAATTGACTATCAGGAACAAAAAGTATGTTTGTTGAAGAGATATCACTTACTGATGAGAATGACTTAATCTCAATCTTTTGTGAACCAACGCTTCTGCCATTGAGCGCTTGCAGTTCGGTTATCAATCCTTGCTCGCTGCCAAGTACAGCAATCACAAAACTACCCTGCTTACCCTCTGGGCACCATTCAATTAAACGGGTAAGCTGGTAAATAAAGGCCGTTTGAAGCCGCTCCTTCTGAGCGTTGGCGTTTATACTAACTGTTAGGATAACCAATAAGGTTAGAACCTTCAATAATCTATGCGTAAAATTTTTTTTCGTTTCCATAGTGCAATTTTTTTGTGGTAAATGTGGCCATAAAATGTCCACAATATTAAAAACAATTAAACATAAATAAAGTTTTATAACTA
>JBKHAH010000094.1:0-11110 GCA_046542995.1 Bacteroidales bacterium | reverse complement strand
TCAGCAATTTATTTATCACTTCAGTATTCTTTTAAATCATTTTAACATTAAATAAAAAAAAACTAAGCAACCTTTACTCTTTACATAACATCTAGTTAAAAAGAGCATTTAAGGCACAATATTTGCTTTGGTTTTACGTAAATAAAGAAACCAGTTATACAAACAAATACAAGCACCATGTCACATACCGATATTTACAATAAAATTAGGTGGATACTAATGGCCAACTTTACTCTTAATGAGCCAAACAACCACTATGAAGCCAGCCTAACCAAGGATCTTGGTCTTGACGAATGGGACATTAATCTTCTACTATTTATTGTGGAGAATAAATTTAACGTTAGGTTTAACCCAGGAGTGGAAAAAAATATTTCCAACCTAAACCAGCTCGCTTCAAAGGTATATAACGCAAAAGCTAAAGATCGCAACCTATACGCAGCATAAAGTTTTTACTTGTAAAAAAAGAACCATGATAGTTTTTCATGGTTCTTTTTTTGTACTTATATGCTTTAACCAATAATATAAGACATTGCCTTATTGTGAACTCCAAAATCACCGTTGCTATCATATAAATAATTCAAACATATATTATAAAAAAAACTCAGCACCTTACAAGGTCACTAAACCACCAAAATCATTTTCATCGCTTAGCACAAAAAAAGGGGATGCTTTTTGTGATTATCCAATAAACCATAAAAAAGTCCCTTTCCCAAGATTTTTCGCTAAATTTGTACCAAATGCATTCTATGAAAATCCATTTTATCGCCATAGGCGGAAGCGCCATGCACAATTTGGCCATAGCCCTTAAGCTAAAGGGTTATTCCATTACTGGCTCCGACGATGAGATTTTTGAACCATCACGGGGCAGGCTAAAAATGCATGGACTACTCCCCAATGAGATTGGATGGTACCCCGAAAAAATCACCAAAACCCTTGATGCCGTAGTGCTTGGAATGCATGCCAGAGGAGACAACCCTGAGTTGCTTAAAGCCAAAGAGTTGGGTCTAAAAATATACTCTTACCCCGAATACCTTTACGAGCAGACAAAAAACAAAACCCGAATTGCAATTGGTGGCAGCCATGGAAAAACCACCATCACGTCAATGATTATGCATGTGCTAAAGAAATCGGGCATTGAGTTCGATTACATGGTTGGTGCGCATATTGAGGGTTTTGAGAATATGGTGAGCCTTTCGGCACACACCAAAATTGCCGTTTTTGAGGGCGACGAGTACCTCACCTCCCCCATTGACCCAAGGCCAAAATTCCACCTATACAAACCTCACATTGCAGTTATATCGGGTATCGCATGGGATCATATTAACGTTTTCCCTAGTTTTGATATATACAAAAAACAATTTGAGCTCTTCGCCTCAACAATTGAAAAAAACGGCCATTTAGTATACTGCGCCAACGATGCGGAGGTATGCAGCATTGCAAATGAAATACGCTCCGATATAGAAACATACCCATACTCCCCTCACCCTTCGGAAGTTGATATTGAGAGAGCCTATCTTGTAACAAAAAACGGGAAGGTTAAACTCAAGGTTTTTGGTAGTCATAACATGGAGAACATTTCTGCAGCAAAGAAGGTGTGTAGTATTCTTGGCGTATCGGATAATACATTTTACAAAGCAATATCATCTTTTAAGGGCGCAGCAAAACGAATGCAGCACATACAATCGAGCTCAACAACCAGCGTGTTTCTCGATTTTGCCCATGCGCCTTCAAAGGTTAAGGCAACCGTGGCTGCGCTAAAAGAAACCTACCCATTCCGGCGGCTAGTGGCATGCCTTGAGCTGCATACCTTTAGCAGCCTTAGCCCATCATTTCTTGGGGAATATAAGAACACGCTTAGCAAAGCTGAATATCCCATAGCGTACTACAATCCTAGAACATTTGAGCACAAAAAACTACCTCCTATTGATCCTGGCTTTATAAAACAGAAATTTGGCAATCCCAACATGCTCGTTTTCACTAATCCGGAAAAACTATACAGCCATTTAATAAACCATTTCTGGGACAACACTAACCTACTATTAATGAGTTCCGGAAATTTTGCAGGACTTAATGTGAACAAGCTGGCCAACAGCATAACCGACGATGATGATTTTCCACGAAGATACCTTGATATTTAAAATGTATGTAATATGAAGCTACAAAGTGTACGTTTAGACATCGCCCCTTTAGGTCTCGAAGAGCTAAAAACTTTTATACAGTCGCGGCAGTTATTTGAAAAGCAGAATGGTTTTAAATTAACAAACCAAGAGCTACATGAAGCATACGCTGAAGAGCTAACCGAAACGATACAAAGCAAGCCGGATGCATGGCAAACCAGCAGCTACATATACTACACCCTATGGCTCATAATTGAGCGCAACACAAAAACCATTATAGGCCAATTCACTTTTAATGGTAAACCAACTGCCAAGGGCGAAGTGGAGGTTTTCTTCAGCATCGACTCGGATTTTAGACAAAAAGGGTATGGGTGTGAAGCAATGGAGGCAATCCTTCGCTGGGCAGAAAAAACTAAACCATTTAAAGTGGTGCTTATTGAAGCCGATTTAAACAATAAGGCAGCCATGTCATCGTTAAAAAAATTGAAATTTTGCAGCATTCAACCCGACGATCATGTAAACACAAAATACTATAAAACCGTATGTAAAGATAAAAGCACCGATAACAATCTTGATTTTGATTCGTTTAGTGATTGCTATAACTAAGCCCAGTTTTTAAACAATTACAAATCGCCTTTTACAATGAAAAAAACATTTATTGCCTCCTTACTATTTATTAGTCTTTTTTCAATATCATTTAATGGAGCCTCTCAACAATCCTATAAATCTTCGTTCGGATTGAGGGGCGGAAGCCCATCGGGAATTACAGGTAAGCATTTCCTCACGAACAACATTGCGGTTGAAGGGATCTTCTCGTTCGGTTGGTGGGGTGGATTTGGCGCTACTGCCCTTTACCAAATACACAATCCTCTAAACCTTGAGGGTTTACCAGGTTTTAAGTGGTACTATGGATTGGGGGCTCATCTTGCAACATCAAACCAAGATAGGCAGAGTCCTTGGGCCAACACCACAGGCGGCACATTCTTCCTGGGTGCCGATGGTGTTTTTGGAGTAGAGTACGTTTTTGCCGAAGCACCCATATCCATTGGCCTTGACGTTCTTCCCATTCTTAATATAATTGATAAAGTGGACGTATGGTTTAATGCAGGGCTATCTGTTCGATATACCATAAAGTAAATTTTTTGTATTTTTTTCTTCAATTTCTTTGCAGGAATAATTTTTTCAACTACTTTTGCACCCGCTAATAAACACAAAGCGTTCATTTTTTTAATGGCCCGTTCGTCTAGGGGTTAGGACGCCAGGTTTTCATCCTGGTAACAGGGGTTCGATTCCCCTACGGGCTACAAAAATCATTCTAATAACGAAAGATCATGGCAAATCACAAGTCAGCAGAGAAGAGGAATCGTCAATCCGAATCAAGAAGAGTTCACAACAGGTACTTTGGTCGCACTACCCGTAATGCCATTAAAGAGCTTAGGGACAACACCGACAAGGCCGCTGCACAAGAGCAGTTACCTAAAGTTGCATCAATGCTTGACAAGTTAGCCAAGAAAAATATTATTCATAAGAACAAAGCAGCTAACCTTAAGAGTTCTTTAACTCAACACGTTAATGCTTTACAGTAGATTTTAGGTGAATTTTGGGATGAGAGCTCGCTTTTTGCGAGCTTTTTTTTTGCCTAAGAATTGTCTAATCCATTTTTTTTCTAAGAATATTTATTAGATTTTTATACCTTGGTATTCTAAAAGCAAACCGGCACCTACAAGATGCAAAAAGCTAAGCCACTAACTATAAAAGAGTGGGCCAAGGACGATAGGCCAAGAGAAAAAATGATGGCAAAAGGGATTTCTGCACTTAGCGATGCGGAGCTCATGGCGATTCTAATAGGTTCAGGAACAAAAAGCGAAACAGCCGTAAATGTCTCACAACGAATTTTAGGAAGCGCCAAGAACAATCTTAATGAGCTGGGGAAATTCGCTTTAAAGGATTTTACCAAGATTAAAGGGATAGGCACAGCCAAAGGAATTACCATAATGGCTGCACTTGAACTTGGACGACGCAGGAAAATATCTGACGCAATAAGTAAGAAGCAAATTTCTTCCAGCGCTGATGTTATTGATATATTTCAACCGCTACTATCTGATATCAACCACGAAGAATTTTGGGTACTGTTGCTAAATAGAGCCAACAGGGTTATTGAAAAGGTAAGGGTTAGCGAAGGTGGGCTAACCGCAACGGTTGTTGACGTAAGAAAAATTATGAGAACAGCCCTCGATTATCAGGCGCTTGGTATTATTCTATGCCATAATCATCCATCGGGTAATCATAATCCGAGCGATGACGACATTAAAATTACCCAAAAGATTAAACAAGCAGCCAGCACGCTCGATATAAACCTGTTAGACCATGTAATTATAACAAACAGCCAATGCTTTTCTATGGCAGATAGTTCCATGCTTTAAAACCAATTGAGAAAACTAAATTATTAAGCGCTCCGACTATTATAAATGAAAAAATATTTCTTAATTTGCTAGTTACAAATTATTAACCTGCTCAGAAATCCATTTACAATGATAAAAACACTTGGTGAAACCAACTCAATTCTAAACAAGTTCATTTATGAACTGCGTTGCGCTGAGGTACAGAAAGACAGCATGCGTTTCAGGAGAAATCTGGAGCGCATAAGCGAAATATTTGCCTATGAAATAAGTAAGGAGTTGGAATACATAGCCCAACATGTTAAAACACCACTTGGCATAGCTGATATGTCACTCCCTAATGATACGGTTGTTATAGCATCAATCCTAAGAGCAGGGCTCCCCATGCACCAGGGTTTTATAAACTATTTTGATAACGCCGAGAATGCCTTTATCTCAGCCTACCGTAAATACAGCAAGGATGGGTCTTTCAAAATTCAGTTCGAGCACCTCTCCTGCCCAATTATTAAAGACAAGGTCCTTATCATTGCTGACCCAATGCTAGCATCAGGCTCCTCAATGGTACTTGCATACAACGCCTTAATAGAGAAGGGCAAACCAAAGCATACCCATATTGCATCGATTATCGCATCCAAGGAGGGTGTTGATTATACCCTAAGGAACCTTCCGAAAAAGAAAGTAACACTGTGGCTTGGCGCAATTGACGATGAACTAACTGTAAAATCATACATCGTTCCTGGGCTTGGCGATGCGGGAGATTTGGCATACGGAGCAAAGGAGTAATTAAATGCTGCTTGTTACCTCTAATTGCAAAAACATCACATTTTTTACCAATGTACTGCCATATAACAAGACTTAGGGATTATTTTATTTTCTTTAGTTATTAAATTTCTTGAGCAGGTTATATTTTTCTTGCCTTGCCTTCCATCTTTCGCGAGCAAATTTTTGCATATCTGCAATAGTATCTTTTTCATCAAGAATCTCTAGCCCAAGGAGGGTTTCAATTACATCTTCCATAGTTACAACGCCATCCAGCCCACCATACTCATCTACAATTAGGGCAATATGCTCCTTATTTTCTAAAAGCTTCTCCCATAATGAGAATAGCGTCATTGTATTTGGAGCAATCAATATTTCACGCTTAATGTCCTTGAGCTTCAAATCATGATTATCCTCCGCCAAACATTCAAACACCTTTTGCCTAAACACGTATCCTGTAATATTCTCTTCGTTCTCGGAATATACCGGGATTCTAGAAAACCTTAAGTATTCTTTATTTTTAAAAAAATCTTTCAAAAACAAATTCTCATCAGCAACAGCTAAAACTACTCTGGGCGTCATTATCTCTGTTACCTTCACATTCTTTAACCTAATTATATTCTGAATTATTTTATTCTCTTTACTTGAAAACAATCCTTCGTTAGCGCCAATACTTGCCATTGCTGCAATTTCCTCCCGGCTGGTGGTTTTTTCATCGGAATTACTTGAAAACATACGGGTTATAACTGCCGACACGAGAACCAACGGGTAGGTAATGAAAATCATAATTTTTATAGTGAAGAAAGAGAACACCGTCAATCTTCTCCAATACCTCGCCCCAATGGTTTTTGGTATAATCTCAGTAATTACCAGGATTAGAATTGTAAGAACCACCGATACAATACCAAAGTAGGCATCGCCAAAAACTTTTACAGCCTGAGCACCAACTCCTGCTGCTCCGATTGTATGGGCAACTGTGTTTAATGACAATATAGCAGACAAAGGTTTGTCTACATTTATTTTCAAATCAATATACGATCTGGCCCAACGATAGCCTTCCTCCTGCTTAACTATTAAAAAAGATTGAGGAGTAGACAGAAGCACTGATTCCATTATGGAGCAGAGAAAAGACACAAATAAGGCAAGGAAAAGATATGCAATTAAAGTTATCATTCTTTTTAATTAATCAGGTAATGTCCCTTGCAAGGGCAAATTTACATTAAAAATTACACTATTTTTCTAACTTAAACTATATTACACAGCTTGATTATTTCTAAAAAACACAACGTTTAAACTATGTGGTTTTCACATCATAAGACTGATATTTCCAAACCCTGTTTTTATCAGCACATTGAGTTTTTATGCTGGAAATACTCTGCCCCAGTAAAGGATGCACAAAATCTGGGGCTATCTCTGCAAGGGGCTCCAAAACGAATAGTCTTTCATGAAGAAATTTATGCGGTAAAACGAGCGGAGGCAGAGTGAAAATAAAATTATCAATAAAAAGGATGTCAATATCGGCAGTTCGGGGGGCATAGCCATCAGTGTACCTGTCTCTACCCAAACTTTTCTCAATTTGTTGGCAAGCATCAAGCAAGCACAATGGCGAGAGCTTGGTCTCCACCTCAAGCACCTGATTAAGGAATGGTTGGTCGCTCTCAAACCCCCATGGCTCTGACTCGTATATGCTCGATGAGAGGTTAACTTTCCCTATCTTACTCCTAACCTGTTCAACCATTTGGGATAAATAATTAGCCCTATCGCCCAAATTCCCACCAATAGCTAAAAAAACCTTATACATTTGCAATTAAATTAATTGTGTAAGCAACTTTTACACTAAAACTATTTCATTTTAATGTAACAACTATACAATCTGCAAAGTTTAATAAATTTTACCATTTTTCAACTAACAGGATAAAGATTTTTCTTACTTTTATTTCGAATTTAAAAAACACAATTATCCTATAAAAATTACTATCATGAAAGACTTTTTTAAGTATCTAATTGCAACAGTTGTCGGGATTCTAGTTACCAGTTTGCTTTTATTTTTCATACTCCTAGGAGTAATCGGAGTAATAGTATCTAAATCTGACAAACCCGTTGACGTTAAGGACAACTCCATTCTGGCCCTAAAGCTTGATAAGGAGATAGTTGACAGGAGTTCGAACAACCCTATGGACGACTTTGACTACATGAACTTTAAGCCAGTTCCAAAACTTGGTCTGAACAACATCTTAAAGGCCATAAAGAATGCCGCTGATGACCCCAAAATTAAAGGGATATACATTGAGAATGAGAATATACCTGCTGGGGCTGGTACTCTTGAGGAAATTAGAAATGCACTGATCGAATTTAAGGAGTCGGGCAAGTTCATAATTAGCTACAGCAACGTTTATAGCCAGAAAAGCTACTATTTGGCATCCATTTCCGACAAGGTTTTACTAAATCCTGAAGGAATGGTTGAATGGACAGGACTTAGGTCTGAGATAATGTTCTTTAAAAACGCATTCGAAAAGTTAGGTGTTGAACCTCAGGTAATCCGTCATGGAAAATTTAAAGCGGCAGTTGAACCCTTCCTTTACGAGAAAATGAGCCCGGAAAATCGTGAGCAAATCATGACCTATACCGGATCAATCTGGAATCATTGGGTTGATGGTATCGCCAAAGAAAGAGAGCTAACACCTGAAATGCTAAATGATTTGGCAGACAACATGACCATTAGAAATGCAAAATCAACCATAGAGCACGGTCTTATTGATAGCTTGGTGTATAAGGACGAGGTAATTGACATGCTAAAATCACTTACAGACACGAAGCCTAAGAAGGACATTCGCTCTGTGGGTATTGCCGAGTACTCCAAGGTTCCTGCCCCCCGCAAAAAGAAAGGCCTGATTCGTGAAAAGATTGCAGTAATATACGCCTCAGGTGGCATTGTGATGGGCGAAAGCGAAATTGGCAACATTGGCGGCGAAGGGTTTGGCAGGGCCATTAGGGAGGCCAGAAGAGACAGCTCCATTAAAGCTATTGTGCTACGTGTTAACTCAGGTGGTGGAAGCGCGCTGGCCTCAGAGATTATCTGGCGCGAGATGACCCTTGCAAAAGAGGTTAAACCCGTAATTGTATCAATGGGCGATGTAGCAGCATCAGGTGGTTACTACATTGCAGCACCTGCAGATGTAATTCTTGCCAACCCCACAACCATAACCGGTTCTATTGGTGTTTTTGGCATGATCCCAAATGTTAAGGAGGGGCTAAATAAAAAGCTAGGCATTACCGTTGATGTTGCAAAAACCAACAAGCATTCCGATTTTGGGTCAATGTTTCGCCCGCTTACAGCCGAAGAAAAGTCTGTAATCCAAATGAGCATTGAAGATATCTACGATACTTTCATTGGGCATGTTGCCGATGGAAGGGGAATAACCAAAGAGCAGGTTAACGAGATTGGCCAAGGTAGAGTATGGAGCGGAATTAATGCCAAAGAAATTAAGCTTGTTGATGAGTTTGGCGGGCTTGAAAGAGCCATTGAGATTGCTGCAGAGAGAGCCGAGCTGGAAGAGTATCGTATAGCAGAATTACCAAAACTCAAGGATCCTTTTGAAGAGCTTATGAAGGAACTTACCGGATCAGTAAAAGCAAGAATTATGCAGGATGAGCTTGGCCCAGCCTTCAAGCACTACAGAAACATGCTTGAAATGGTTAACAACCAGGGTGTACTTGCTCGTATGCCATACGACGTTGAGATATACTAACAAAGCTACTTTACAGTATATTTATTGCAGAACAGCCCGGGAAATACCATCCGGGCTGTTCTTTTTTTAAAAGAATTATCCCTCATAAGATGCAAGCCAATAGATTTTGGAAAGAAGCTAGAATAATGCTAATTTGCAAGATTAAAATGGCATTTTTTCAAGAAAAGTAATACCATGAAGCTTATTTACGCACTTATTGCATCTATGTACGGAACAGTCGTTCATATCAGAAACTTTCTGTTTGATATAAAAGTGCTTCAATCGGTTTCATTTAACATACCAACAATTTGCGTAGGCAACCTAACTGTAGGAGGCACGGGTAAAACCCCGCACGTTGAGTACTTAATAAAGCTTCTCTCAGAAGAATACAACGTGGCAACACTTAGCAGAGGATATAAAAGAAAAACCAAAGGCTTTATTCTTGCCGATAGTAGTTCAACCGCCTCACAAATTGGCGACGAACCATTCCAAATCTACTCAAAGCATCAAAATATTACCGTTGCGGTTGATGAGAAGAGGGTACGTGGAATAGAATCAATTTTAAAAGAGAAACCCAAGACCGATGTAATTCTCCTTGATGATGCTTTTCAGCATCGTTATGTTAAGCCTGGGCATTCCATATTGCTTGTTGATTACAATAACCTTGTAACAAGAGATTATTTTCTTCCATTGGGAAGGCTTCGCGACAGCACCTCACAAATGCATCGCGCCGAAACGGTAATCATAACAAAATGTCCTGATGATATAAAACCCATTGACCAACGAATTATTTGCAAGGAACTTAAGCTATACCCCTACCAGAATATTTATTTTACCAGCTATAAATATGGCAGCTTAACACCCGTTTTTGATGCTTCCAACCAGCAACCTTCACGGTTTGACAATTACAAAGCACTTGCAATGGCTGGCATTGCAAACCCCAAGCCATTCTTCAACCATTTAAAATCAAACTATAACCTTATTGATACAATAGAATTCCCCGACCATTTTAGCTTTACCGAAAAAAAAATTAAAGCTATATTTGAAAGATTTTCCGAAATAAAAGATGACGAGAAAATTATTATAACAACGGAAAAGGATGCTTCACGGTTAAAAGAATATAGCCAGCAGCTTTCTAATGAAATTAGAAAAACCTTTTTCTATATTCCCGTTGAAGTGGAGTTCTTAAATGGTAAGGGCAAAGAATTTAACAGTAAAATTATAAAATATGTTAGAAAAAGTAAAAGAGACCACGACTTACATTCAAAGTAAGGTGAAGCTAACACCCGATGTAGGGATAATTCTCGGAACAGGTTTAGGTGGGTTAGTGAAAGATATTAAAAATCAGCAGGTACTCGAATATAAAGATATACCAAACTTCCCCATATCAACAGTAGAGGGACATAGCGGCCGCTTAATATTCGGCAATCTGGGAGGGAAAAACGTTGTTGCCATGCAGGGACGCTTCCATTTTTACGAAGGGTACGACATTAAGGAGGTTGTTTTTCCTGTTAGGGTGATGAAGTACCTTGGCATTAAGAATCTATTCGTTTCAAATGCAAGCGGTGGCGTTAATCCAGATTATGAAATTGGCGACCTGATGATTATAAACGACCATATCAACCTTATTCCGAACCCGCTAATTGGCCCCAACAACAACGAGTTTGGCCCCCGCTTCCCCGATATGAGCCAACCATACGATTACAAGCTAATAGAGTTGGGTCAAAAGGTGGCCGGCAAGCATGGCATAAAAGCGCAGATTGGATGCTACGTTGGAACTACCGGACCAACCTTCGAAACTCCCAAGGAGTACCAGTACTTCCGAATTATTGGTGGCGATACTGTGGGCATGTCAACCGTTCCTGAGGTAATTGTGGCACGCCAAATGGGGATACCCGTTTTTGCTATCTCAATTATTACCGACCTGGGCGTACCCGGAAAAATTGTGGAGATTACCCACGAGGAGGTTCAGAAGGTTGGACAGGAAGCCGAAAGGAAAATGACGCTGATAATGGAGGATATGCTTCAGCAGATTTAGACGCTATCTTAAAAAATAATTACCACAAAGAGCCGACTTTCATCGGCTCTTTTTTATTTCAGGTCAGGG
>JBKHAH010000093.1:0-11181 GCA_046542995.1 Bacteroidales bacterium | reverse complement strand
ATGAAGCAATGGTTAAATCAACCTTAGCAACAGGGGCAGCAACAGTAGGGCTAACAAGGAGGCCGTCTGGCAAAGGGTCAAAACTATCCTTTATGCATGAGGTCAGTGCAATCATCAATAGTAAGGGCCAAGAAGAAAGAAGAAGTAACCTCCTCATCATTTTTTTTAAGCAATTTACAAAACTATAGGGAGGGATGCTATACGAGTAATCAAAAATTGATAAACACCAAAATATTTTACACCTATAGTACTACAACCTGTATAAATGAAAAAACCCAGCCGTTAAGCTGGGTTGGTGCGGATAGAGGGACTCGAACCCCCACGCCTCTCGGCACTAGATCCTAAGTCTAGCGCGGCTACCAATTACGCCATATCCGCAATTGCGGTTGCAAATGTACAACCTTTTTTTTATACGCCAAAAACAATCTGTGTTTTTTTGCAAAAAAGTCAGCCAAAATAATTCAATGTCGTTTAGTTAAGGGAACTATGCCTCCATGAAACTTACCATAAAAACACCCATAAGAAAACGATATTAAATAATGATTTAAAATAGCCGTAATATATATCATAACTTTTTATATATTTTAGTAACTTGCAAAAAAAATGACATGAATTTTCTTGCTCACCTTTACTTGTCGGGAGACAATGTTGATATTAGGATGGGCAACTTTATCGGCGATTTTGTTAAGGGTCGCTACTTAAGTAGATACACCGACGGTGTTCAGAAAGGAATCTTTTTACATCGAGCAATCGACTTTTACACCGATAATCATCCGGCAACATTTGAGGTACGACAACTTTTCCGTCAGGGCTACCGAAAGTACTCCGGGGTGGTGGTTGATGTTTTCTTTGATCACTTCCTGGCAAGGTATTGGGCCACATTCTCGCCTTTCCCGCTAAGAGGATTTACAAGAAAATTCTACTATCAAATGGTGCTAAGGTATCGAAGCCTGCCAAGCGCAGTTCGCAATCTGCTTCCATTCCTAATACAAAGCAATCGCCTTTACAGCTACCATAAAATTGAGGGTGTTGAGCAAGCTTTACAAATTATGAGTAACGTAACATCGCTGCCCAACAGAACAGAATTTGCCATAGAAACCCTAACAAAACACTACTCATTTATTCGGGACCAGTTCTTGGTCTTTTTCCCAGATCTTATTGACTACGTAAAGGTTGACTACAACGTTGTTCCCTCCGGATGGGATGAGGGGCTAATCCAATCTGGAGCTATCGAGCTTAAGGAAAACAAAGAGGAGGATGGTGAAGGCCCATAGCGAAGATCCTCCATAGCTGAAGAATGGCAGGGGGATCCCAATAACTGGAAACAGACCGATAGTCATTGCAATATTTACTGCAACATGGAAAAATAGTATGGACACTACGCCATATCCATAAATACGCGCAAATGATTCTCGCTGTCTCTCAGCTAAGGTAATTAGCCGTAGCAATAGGGTTACAAACAGCCCTACCACAACAAAGGAGCCAACAAACCCCCACTCCTCTCCAACCGTACAGAAAATAAAGTCAGTGCTCTGTTCAGGAACAAAACTATACTTAGTCTGTGTTCCTTCTAAAAACCCTTTACCTGTTAATCCGCCTGAGCCAATGGCAATTTTGGACTGATTCACATTATACCCCCATCCTAAAGGATCCGATTCGATCCCAAGCAAATCATTTAATCTGTCACGATGATGGTGTTCGAGTATATTATGAAAGATATAATCAACACTAAAGCTAAACGCGGTGGATGTTACAAGGAAAAACAGGATGAATAGAACGTATCTCAGTTTATGAATAAATGTATAAACCAGGACCACAGGAATAGATAAAGCAAGTGGAATTAAAACCATATGGTAAGGGGACAGGTTTAGGTCAAAGAACTCTGAGGCTCCATACATTAATGCAACCATTCCGAATAAACCTATTATAAATCTTACTGCATCTTTATATCGCTTGCTGATTAAAGTAAACAACACCACCGATAAAACTATGATTCCCAGCAATACGATAAACTTATTAAACACCAAAACCAGAATAAAAAGCAGAACGATAAAAATAAAGAATGCCAAAACCCAGTGAGGCATTCCCTCCCTGTAAACAACCCATATAAATGCAGAATAAACCATGGCTGTACCAGGATCATTTTGAAGCAGAACAAGAAGTACGGGCATAAAAATAATAAGAGAAACCTTTAAGTAGGATTTAAATGATTTAAGCCTAAAACCATAGGAGCTCATTAATTTTGCCAAGGCCAATGCTGTGGCGAATTTCGCAAACTCAGCCGGCTGTATTCTCATACCACCTAGTTGCACCCACGATTTGGATGCATTTACCTCTATTCCAAAAAACACTACAAAAAGCAGCAATATCAGCAGTAATGCATAGAAGTAATTAGCAAAAACAATATAAAAACGCGAATCGATTGCCAGAATAACAATAGCAATTAGGAGCGCTGCTCCAATCCAAATAAGTTGCATGCCATAGCGTTGTGAAACATCAAAAATACTTGCATGCTCTTCGGAAAAAACCGCGGCATATATATTTATCCATCCCATAAATACTAAGATGAGGTAAATAATTACCGTTGGCCAATCGAGCCATTTTGCTATGCTACTACTCCTCCTCACGTCTATCTAATAATATTGCGTTTAACATTCGCTCCTCTATCCAGGTTCGCTTAACCTCACCTGTAAGGTACTTCTCAATCATTAGGCTTGCAATGGGTGCTGCCCATGTTGATCCAAAGCCGGCATTCTCAACATAAACTGCTATTGCAATTTTGGGATCATCTTTAGGAGCAAATGCAATAAATACCGAGTGATCCTTCCCGTGGGGATTCTGCGAGGTTCCGGTTTTTCCACAAACTGTAATCTCCGGTATAGCAGCAAGCCCAGCTGTGCTCCCTGTTCCAGGGGCTCCATTCACCACAAGATCCATACCCTCAATTACTGGCTCAAACCAAACTGAGTCGATGGTTGTGTAATGAGGAATCCTAAACCGGGGCTCTATCTCTGGTTCTCCATCAATCTCTTTCACAAAGTGTGGTGTATAGTAAAACCCTCGGTTAGCAATGGTTGCAGCAATATTTGCCATTTGCAGTGGTGTTGTTCCAAGCTCTCCCTGCCCAATAGCCAATGAAAGTATTGTTAACGAGTTCCACCCGCCCTTACGAAAGTACCTGTCGTAAAAGTCAATACTTGGCAAAATCCCAGGAAGCTCATTGGGTTGATCAACAAATAGTCTCTTCCCCAAGCCAAAGGAGGCCACATGGTCGCGCCATACAGTAAATCCTCCTTCTACGCCCCCAAAACTCGGTTTGTCAATAATATCCCTAAACACATTACAGTAATAAGTATTACAGGAAACCTGTATAGACTGTATCAGATCGGTTGGTGATGGGTGATACCGACAGGCAACACCCTTACCTTTTCTGTATGCCCCATCGCAATGATACTTGGTTCTAGTACTTACAACACCCTCCTGCAACCCTATTAGAGCATTCACCACTTTAAAAGTTGACCCAGGAGGGTACAAGGCCATTAATGTTCTATTAAACAAGGGGTTAATGGTATCCCTGTTAAGCATTTTGAAATTTGCTGTTCTGGGCCTACCTACCAGTAACTCTGGTTTGTAAGTTGGGCTTGAGACTGAAGCTAATATTTCTCCGGTTCTAGGCTCTATAGCAACAATTCCTCCTATCTTATTCTGCATTAGCCGCTCACCATATTTCTGCAACTCAATATCAATCGTTGCTGTAAGGTCTTTACCAACAACTGCTGCTGTATCGTAGCGACCATCCGCATATGAACCTTTTATTCTGTTGTGCACATCAACCAGATAAACATTTACGCCTTTTTTCCCTCTTAACTCATTTTCGTAAGTTCTCTCTAACCCGCTAATGCCAATATAATCTCCCATTCTATAGTACAGGTTATCGCCAATGTCTCTATCATCAACCTCACCAACATAACCTAACATGTGCGCTGCAATGTTATGTGGGTACGCTCTAAGTGAACGTGATTGAACGTAAAAACCAGGGTACTTAAAAAGTTTCTCCTGCAAAACGGCATAATTCTTAGCCGAAACCTGCTTAAGAAAAATTGACGGACGAAACCTTGAGTGATTTTTCGCCTCTTGCAATCTCCTATTAAGTTGCTCTCTGGTAATATTCAGTATGCTACAGAACTCAACCGTGTCAAATGGCTGAACCTGCTGAGGGATAACCATTAAATCGTATGCAGCCTGATTATATACAAGCAACTCGCCATTCCTGTCGTAAATAAGTCCACGCGAAGGATACTGGATTACATACCTAAGCACATTATTACTGGCTGACAACCTGTAAGAGTGTTCAACCACCTGCAAAAAGAATAACCTAACAATTATTGTTAGGAATAACAGAACAATAATTCCCGTGAAAACATATCGTTTATCTGAACTTGCATTCTGCACGGTAATAAAAATTAAATTATTCTACTTACGCAAAGATAAGAACTGCGCTATAACAATAAAAAAACTTGTTACAAGAGTACTTAGTATAACCCTAAGGATTGTTGCAAAAAAGTTTGCAAACGTAAATGACTCAACAAAAAAGAGAAACAGATGATGCGTGAACACTGCAACTAAAGTGTATTTAACAAACCACCCCATCCCATTGCTTGATAGCGAAGGCCTTCCTTTCTGATCCACATCCTCCCTGTCGGCAAGTAGATTAAGAACGTAAGGACGCGCAAAAGCTAAAAAGAGAGTTGCAGAAGAGTGCATTCCATAGGTATTCATAAAGGTATCAATTATCAAGCCCAGAAAAAACCCAGATACCAGTAACAACCAGCCCGGGGTTGAGTAGGGTAGCAGCAGAATGAATAGAATATATATGTAAGGATTAATATATCCACTAAGTTGAATATTATTAAATAAGAAAAGCTGAAGAAGCACAAGCAGAAGCAACAGCCCTATGTATTTTAAAATATCACCCATTAAGCTTAGTTTTCAATAAATTCTAACGAATCCCTTTCGTTTACACGTAAATTTTTAACTGCCCACACATTGTAAAGCTGCTTAATATCGGCAAAGAGCTTTACCCTAATGGTATGAAAATTTGCGCCTTTGCTAGTATATGACTCAATAGCACCCAGATTAACATTGGGTGGAAATATTGATGAGAAACCGCTGGTTACCACCGTATCGCCAACGGTAACTTTAACATGCTGCGGAATATCATCAAGAATTAGCCTCTGATAATTGTTGCCATCCCAGTACAAAGAACCGAAATGGTTTGATTCTTTCAACCTTGCTGAAATCCGTAAATCAGTATTTAACAAGGATATGGCCTTGGAGTAATTCCTTGATACCCCAACCACAACACCTACCACTCCCTGGCTTGTTACTATCCCCATTTCCTTCTCAATACCCTTGCTCTCTCCAACATTCAGTGTAAAGTAATTGTGCTGTTTATTTACCGAGTTGTTAATAACCCGCGCAGGGATATACTCGTAATGGGGGTCAACAATTGTATCGCCAAGTATGGCCGACAAGGATTCGTATCTTGCTTGTAGCATGGTTATCTGGCTACGTAACTGCAAGTTTTCATTTAGTAACCTTTCGTTCGTTTCGGCAAGACTAAAATATTGCCTAGCCCTGTCAATGCTTGCTGAAGCAGTTCCCTCAACAGTTCTTGTAAAGTTCTCAATTTTTGTTTGCTGATAGTATGAATGTCTGGATAGCAACCAAAGTGAAACAACCTCTAACGCTAAGAACAGGAGCAGGAACTGGTACTTAACAAAGAAACGTAAAAGGCTGTTCATGGCAAAAAAGCAAAATTAATTCTAAAACAATATCTACTTCCCTCTTATCTCATGAGGAACTGAAACTTCTCAGCATTTTTAAGAGCAATGCCGGTTCCTCTTGCAACGGCATGCAATGGATCTTCAGCCACATGGAATGGAATATTTATTTTATCACTCAGGCGCTTATCAAGGCCCCTGAGTAAAGCACCGCCACCGGCAAGGTATATTCCTGTTTGTACAATATCAGCATAAAGCTCGGGTGGCGTTTGCTCCAACACGCTTAGTATTGCGGTTTCAACCTTTGATATGGACTTATCCAGACAATGGGCAATTTCCTGATAAGATATTGGAATCTCAATGGGAAGGGCAGTCATCAGGTTTGGCCCTCTAACAATATAATCAGCAGGAGGATCTTCAAGGTCAGGAAGAGCCGAACCAACGGCAATCTTAATCTCCTCGGCTGTTTTATCTCCAATTTTAATATTATGCTGATGCCTCATGTATGACTGAATATCTCCAGTAAATGCGTCTCCTGCAATACGCACAGATTTATTGCATACTATGCCACCAAGGGCAATAACAGCTATCTCGGAAGTACCACCTCCAATGTCAACCACCATGCTTCCATTTGGTGCCTCCACATCTAGTCCAATACCCAACGATGCGGCCATAGGCTCATAAATCATGTAAACATCCCTGCCTCCGGCGTGCTCAGATGAGTCGCGAACCGCTCTTATCTCAACCTCTGTACTACCGCTTGGGATACAAACCACCATACGGAGCGAAGGGGTGAAAAGCCTGTTTTTAGTGTTAATCATCTTTATCATTCCCCTTATCATCTGCTCAGCAGCGTTAAAGTCTGCTATAACTCCATCGCGCAGGGGGCGAATTGTTCTGATATTCTCATGGGTTTTACCATGCATTTGCCTTGCCTTTTCGCCAATCGCAATAAGTTTCCCGGTTGAATGGTCAATGGCAACGATGGAGGGCTCATCAACAACAATCTTATCGTTGTAAATAATAATTGTATTGGCAGTTCCAAGGTCAATTGCCAACTCCTGAGTAAAGAAAGAAAATAGTCCCATTTTTTATAATATGATATTGTTATTATTAGCTAATGCTTAAAATGACGTGTATTGGTAAATACCATGGCCATATCGTTTTTATCACAAAACTCAATTGAATCCTTATCGCGTAATGAACCGCCCGGCTGCACAACAGTTTTAATTCCTGCCTGACTAGCAATTTCAACTGAATCGGCAAAAGGGAAGAAGGCATCGGAAGCCATTACCGCTCCGTTTAGGTCAAAACCAAACCCCAGCGCCTTCTCAATAGAATGCTTAAGGGCGTCAATTCTTGATGTTTGCCCAACGCCGCTAGAAACCAACTGCTGATTTTTTGCCAGCACTATTGCATTTGATTTTGAGTGTTTCACAATTTTGTTTGCAAAAACAAGGTCGGCATACTCCTGCTTTGTGGGCTCCTTCTTGGTAACAGGTTTCATGCAACCCTCATCCTCTGTTTTGCTGTCCTTATCCTGAACAAGTACTCCTGATAGCAAACTTCTAAACTGCTTTCCCTTAAATTTAGTACTATACAACTTAAGAATTATCCTATTCTTCTTTGTGGTTAATATTTTAAGCGCCTCCTCCTCAAAGTCGGGAGCCAAAAGCACCTCAAAAAAGAGCTTATCCATCTCCCTTGCAGTGGCCTCATCAATAGTTCTGTTTGAAATGATTACCCCACCAAATGCGGACACCGGATCACCTGCCAAAGCATCGAGCCAAGCTTGTGCTAGTGTATCTCTGGTAGCAAGACCACAAGCATTATTATGCTTCAGAATTGCTATGGTAGTATCGTCAAATTCTGATATCAGGTTAATTGCAGCGTCAATATCAAGCAGATTATTATATGAAATCTCTTTCCCGTGCAACTGGGTAAAAACTTTATTTAAATTGCCAAAAAACATTCCCTGCTGGTGGGGATTCTCACCGTATCTTAGGGTTTTAACATTGTTAACGCTGGATTTAAAAGATGGAGGCACCTGTCCATCAGTAAAGTAGTTAAATATAGCACTGTCGTAATGGCTAGATACATCAAATGCTTGCAACGCCAACGATTTACGCTCTTCAAGGCTGGTTTTCCCCTGATTATTATCAAGCATCTCAATAAAAGTAGCGTACTGCTGGCGGGATGATATGATTGCTACATCGCGGAAATTTTTTGCAGCCGCTCTTATTAATGATATTCCTCCAATATCAATCTTCTCAATTATTTCCTGTTCAGCAGCACCGCTTGCAACGGTCTCTTCAAAAGGGTACAAATCAACAACAACCAGGTCAATCTCTGGTATATCATACTCTTGCAGCTGGAACTGATCATTCTCGTTATTCCTGCGAGCAAGCAATCCTCCAAAAACTTTAGGATGAAGGGTTTTAACTCGTCCACCCAGAATTGAGGGATAACCAGTAAGTGTTTCAACAGCCTCAACTGCCACTCCGCAATCTTCAATAAATTTTAGGGTACCACCTGTAGAATAAATCTTTACTCCATACTTCTCTAACTGTTTAACAAGATCTTCAAGTCCTTCCTTATGGTAAACTGAGATTAATGCTGTCTTAATATCTTCCATAAAACTCATTTACAGATTATTACAATATTACGACTTGGTAAGTGTTTAACTAGTTGTAATTTTGATACAAAAATGGCTAAAACCATTGAAATTATCATACATATTATAAGATAAATTATAAAATAACAACATTTTTTTAAAAACCCTTTTATTACCTTTGGACGATGTTTGCTTTTCTTTTAATAATTCGATAGAAATAGTTAGGTTATGAAATACCTAAAACCAATAATTATACTGGTTAAGGTGGCAAGAGAAAGCATGGCTTTTGCATACCAAACCATTGTGGCTAACAAGGTTAGAACACTACTCTCGTTATTTGGAATAACAATTGGCATCTTTGCCATCATATCTGTTTTTACAATTCTTGATTCGCTGGAGAAGAATGTAAGAGAGAGCGTGGAGTCGCTTGGCGATAATGTTATGTACGTTCAGAAATGGCCCTGGTCAATGGGAGGTGAATACCCCTGGTGGAAATATATGAACAGGCCGCAACCATCCCTTGACGATTTGGAGGAGATAAGAAGCAGGAGCCAGACCGCCGAAGCCTCGGCATTAATGGTATCGTTCCGCTCTTTGGTAACTTTTAATGGGAATTCTGCTCCAAACACAACTATAATGGCTGTAACAGACTTATATGAGGATATTAGGTCGTTCGACATACAGGACGGACGATACTTTACCCCTTTTGAGTCTGGCTCCGGACGAAAAGTTGTGGTTCTGGGAAACGATCTGGCCGAAGAACTTTTTCTTGGGGTTAACCCCATTGGCAAGAACATTAAAATTGGCGGTCATAAAGCAGAGGTAATTGGCATGCTGGCTAAAGAGGGGCAATCGGCCATTGGTGATGAGAGCCATGATAATATGGCAATAATCCCCGTTAGCGTTGCACAAACCATGATAGATTTGCGCCGCTCAAACCCTACCATAATGGTTAAGGCCAAACCCGATATTCCTGTTATTGAATTGGAAGATGAGCTACGCGGATTGCTTAGGACATTCCGGCGGTTAAAGCCCATTGAGGACGATGATTTTGCCCTCAATCAGATTAGTACATTAAAGCAGGGTATTGACAACATATTTAGCATGATAAACCTTGCCGGCTGGATAATTGGAGGGTTCTCAATTCTTGTGGGAGGATTTGGAATTGCAAACATCATGTTTGTTTCTGTTAAAGAGAGAACCAACATTATTGGGATACAAAAAGCCCTGGGGGCAAAGAATCATTTTATCCTTATGCAGTTTTTATACGAATCGGTTCTGCTTTCTGTACTAGGAGGCATAACCGGGTTAATACTAATTTTTATTGGCACAACCATAGTTACCAACCTAAGCGAATTTACTATAACTTTAACCTTAAGCAATATAGTTCTGGGGCTCTTGGTTTCAGCAATTATTGGAATTATTTCAGGATTTGCTCCCGCATGGAAAGCATCAAAGCTTAGCCCCGTGGAGGCAATAAACACAAAGGCTTAAGGGATGTTTGCTTCCACAAAGTTTGTTAGCTCAATAAACTCGGCAACGCTAAGCTGCTCAGGCCTTCTGTTGAGCATATCGTTATCAGCGGCAAAGCCATTAAAGGCTGATTTTATGGAGTTCCTCAGCATCTTCCTACGCTGATTAAAGGCTGCCTTTACAACCCTAAGGAACAGCTTCTCGTTACAATTGAGCTTAACGGTTTGGTTGCGCGTTAACCTCACTACGGCCGATTTAACATTGGGTGGAGGCGTAAAAACCCCCTCGCTCACAGTGAAAAGGTACTGAATATCGTAATAAGCCTGAAGCAGTACGCTAAGTATTCCGTAGGTTCTTGAGCCGGGAGGCTCACAGATTCTTAAAGCCACCTCGTGCTGAATCATCCCCACCACCTCTTGCACCATATCGCGATTATCTAGCACTTTGAAAAAAATCTGTGACGATATGTTGTATGGGAAGTTCCCGATTATGGCAACGTTACCATTCAAATACTTTTTTAAGTCAACCTTCAAAAAATTCTCATGAAGCAACCGGTTATTTAAATCTGGTAAATATTCCTGTAAATAGTTTACTGAATCGGAATCTACCTCGGCTGCAAACAGTTTTTCGCCAAATCGGTCTAGTAATAAATGGGTAAGTACTCCCATTCCGGGGCCGACTTCAAGAACGAAATCTGCCCGTTGGGCATCGAGGTTATCAACAATCTTTTGGGCAATATTTTTATCGTTTAAAAAATGCTGCCCCAGCTGCTTCTTGGGTTTTACTTTCTGCACTTTATTATTTTTGGTGATTGTTCTTAAGAACTATAAAAGCGAATAAGGGAGCTGCTATAAAATAAAAGGAGAACATGGCAATGAACCAAGCCATCTTAGCATCAAACCGTAACCATCGGGTTGTAGTTACATGAAATAAGAAGTAGAACCAGCCAATAAATATAACTCCAAAGAAAACCCAAAAGAAAATGCTTACGCTAAAAAAATCGGTATAAACATTAGTAAGAAACACCGCTAGACTTAAAAGGGTTAGCAGGTAGATGTTAATGGCGGTTCTGAATGATTTTTTGGTAAACATGCGAAAAACTTAAACTCATTAAATCTGAAACAATTCAATCATACATATTTGGGATAAAAGTAATGATATTATTATTAAAGTTTGTAAAAATCATACTTTAAGGTTGGCAAGCTACAATAAAAAAGCAGCAGGTAAGAGAAATTTCCTTACCTGCTGCTAACTGACTTTATATTACAAATCTAATCATCATCCTCATCATCATCCTCATCATCATCCTCA
>JBKHAH010000092.1:0-11223 GCA_046542995.1 Bacteroidales bacterium | reverse complement strand
ACCAATATTTTGTCCCTACGGGACAGTCCCGTTAGGGACTAAAAAGAGAAAAAGAACCCCCTTTAAATCAAAGTCCCGTAGGGACGTAACAAAATCAACACATTAACAAATTATTGTGAATTTTCTCCGGACACTACTGATTAATAATTTAGCGTAGAGATTTGAACCATATTTTTTTGTTATAGGTTTAAGTTTTTAATTAACTTTATGCCCACTAACCAATAGTAGTAAATCATGAAAGTCTTCCTTGTAGGCTTTATGGCCAGTGGCAAAACAACCATTGGTGAGGAGCTGGCTAAAGAGCTGGGGTACCAGTTTATTGACCTTGACAGCTACATTGAGGCAAAGCACAAGAAAAGCATAAAAATTCTTTTTGAGTTTCATGGCGAAGACCATTTTAGGGAGATAGAGAACGAGGCTCTCAAAGAGGTATCGGAGAGAGAGGGTGATTACGTAATAGCCTCGGGAGGAGGAACATCCTGCTTTTACAATAGTGTTGATTTTATGAATAAGGTTGGCATAACTATCTACCTTAGGGTTGAGGTGGCTGAGTTGCTGTCAAGGCTCATTCAGTCGAAAACTGACCGACCATTACTATGGGGGAAGTCTAAAGAGGAGCTTAACAACTATATTATAAGAGTGCTTGATGAACGTAAAAAATACTACGAGAAAGCAAGGATTACGGTTGATATGACCAAAACGAAGGTTCCACAATTGGCCAATACCATTAAAGCGTTAAGCGTTTAGCAATCTTACTGCAAGTTTAAACTCTCCTTTTTTTGTGCGCGACAACTGCGTTTGATAATTCACGATTGGATTATCTTTTACTTGCTATAGGTTCGTAGTATCATCTAGTTAAGCACTGTATTGCACACTTTCTTTTATGGCTAGTAGTTTTTTAATTAAACTAAATAAACTGGTTAAAAAAAACCTAATACTCCTACTTTCTTTTGCTTCCACCAAAAGAAAGATAGCAAAGAAAAGTCACCGCTGCCAGAGCGTTCTCTTGAACTCTACGGGTGAGCAGATTTGGCCAACGGAGCGCAATCGCTACGAATCGGGATTCCATGTACCCAGCAACTGATGGTTGGAAAAACCAACACTCAGCCCACCAGCACTACAATGCAGCGCTCCTTGTGGTCTCTCCCTACAATCCGCTCACCTCTTGAGTTCTACGATACCCCTCTGGATGCGGACAAGTAACGAATGGACCTTCCGAGAACAGGGTAGAGCTGGGTAATTAAAGAAATGTTGAATCCTTAACCAAGAGAATTAAAAAATGGAGAAATGAAAAGCTACTGTTTTAAGGTAGGTGAACCATATCAGAAATAGGGAAATTAACGAAGATATGACCAAAACGAAGGTTCCACAATTGGCCAATACCATTAAAGCGTTAAGCGTTTAGCAATCTTACTGCAAGTTTAAACTCTCCTTTTTAAGAAACCCATGAAACTTGATGGTATGGGTTATAGAATTCTCAACAATAGCGCTATCGCCCTGATGGTTTATAAGGGTATCAGTCTTTTGTTCAGTATTAACCCACGACTCCCCTGGCGCAAGCAATATATCCTTATCGTTCCACTTAAAACTCACCCCATCGGCTGTCATCTTAGCAACCGTAAGTTTCTCAACAATAAAAGGAATATTGTATGCAGGAACAAGCCTGCTGTGCATCCCGCCGCCTCTTGTTCCTCTAAGTATCACCCCTCTGCCCACCAAAAGCACAAGTGAATCCTTGCTTACCTCATTGTTTAAAAACGAATTGATTTCCTGATTTTCTTCACTGAACGAGTAGGTTGGGCCATCTATTCTCATGCCCGGAGGTGCAGTACCCTCAATAGCCCTTCCCTCTTGAGTTTCATAGTACTCAACAAAAGCAAACTTATCGGTAGGTGGAAGCCAGCCAGTAACCTTACTGGTACTGCATGAAAATACTAATACAATAGTAATCACGAAAAACAACCCGGCAACAAAGTATCTTTTCATCACAATAAATTTTATTAACAACATAAAAGTAGCTATTTTACTTAAACCAATCCCCAATTCGACTATCTAGTTAACTAAAACCCAAATTGAGCAATTCCGCTCAATCGATTAAGGAAATGTAAGCATTTCACCTCACCCATTCGGTGAAATGCAACATTTTCTAAATCGGGGTTATACCTAAGTAAAGCGTTATTTCGCTTCACTCATATCGCTCAACTTAGGTAAAATTAATATGATAGAATTATTCCAATTTTTACTATTTTTGCTAAAACTTCAGAAAAAGATATAATACACCCAATTAAATGCTATGTACATACTAACAACAAGAAACATCGAGAAACGTTTTACCAACCATTTAGCGCTGGATAACGTGAGTATTTCGGTCCCAGAGGGAAGTGTTTACGGACTGCTTGGACCAAATGGTGCCGGCAAAACCACACTAATCCGCATAATTAATCAAATTACCGGCCCCGACAAGGGAGAAGTGCAGTTTGAGGAGCGACCATTAAGAGCCGATGACATTTACCACATTGGTTACCTACCCGAGGAACGGGGGCTTTATAAAAAGATGAAGGTAGGTGAACACGCTGTTTATCTGGCTAGGCTTAAGGGGCTCAGCAGGTCGGAAGCAATGAAACGCCTAAAATACTGGTTTGATAAGCTGGAAATACAAGGTTGGTGGGATAAGAAGATTGAGGAGCTCTCAAAAGGGATGGCTCAAAAAATACAATTTGTAGTTACGATTATTCATGAGCCCAAACTGTTGATTTTTGATGAGCCATTCAGCGGTTTTGACCCAATAAATGCCAACATCATAAAGAACGAGATTCTTGAGTTAAAAAGGAAGGGCTCAACCATAATCTTCTCAACCCACAACATGGGTAGCGTAGAGGAAATGTGCGACCACATCACCCTGATAAACAACTCGAAGGATATACTTAGCGGGCCAATTGAGCAGATTAGACAGAATCATGGCAGCAATGTTTTTGAGCTGGCTTTTAAAGGCGATATTGATAAGGTTAAAAACAGCCTTAACGCAAACTACGAGTTTATCAGCTCAAAAGAGGATGCGGGCATAGTTAAGGCCCAAATAAAAGTACATGAATACTCTCACGATAATCGTCTGCTTGAAATGTTGTTACCTTCCGCAGAAATCATAGGATTTAATCAGGTTGTACCAAGCATGAACGATATTTTTATTCAGGTTGTTCAGGAGTACAACAAGACACACGGAAAAAAGCAGTAATAAATCTTCTACTAAATTAGCAAAGAAATGAAAAAAATACTATTAGTTATAGAGAGAGAATTTGTTACGAGGGTTCGTAAGAAGTCGTTTATTGTAATGACCATTCTAACCCCAATTCTCTTTGCAGCCCTTATGATAGTACCTGCCGTTATTGCAACAATGGAGGATACCAACGAGAGGAACATTGCAGTTATTGACGAAACGGGCATTTTTGAAGGCAAAATACCCGAAACCGAGTACCTGAAATTTGACTTTTTAGAGGATGTTAAGGTTGATGATTTACAGGAGAACTTTAAGGATTCCAACTACTACGCAGTGCTCTACATTGGCCGAATGGTGGCAACAACTCCCGATGCTGTGGTGCTCTACTCCGACAAGCAACCCTCCATTGATGTAACATCACACATATCGAGCTCAATAAAGAACGAGGTTGAGTCCATGAAGCTCCAATCGTACGACATCGAGAACCTCGATGAAATCCTTAGCAACATTAAAACATCAATAAGGGTAAGAACCATCAAGTGGACCAAAAGCGGGGAGGCTAAGGAGAGCTCTACCGAGCTTGCTATGGGACTGGCCTACATACTAAGCTTCCTTGTTTACATGCTGATCTTCCTATTTGGCACGCAGGTTATGCGCGGCGTAATTGAGGAGAAGAACAGCCGAATTGTAGAGGTCATAGTTTCTTCAGTTAGACCATTCCAGCTAATGATGGGTAAGATTCTGGGCATTGCATCGGTAAGCATTGTGCAAATTACGCTATGGATAATTCTTACCTTTGGGCTTGTTACCGTTGCAAGTTCGTTCCTTGTTAGCACCCCCGATAGCGCAAAAGATAACAAGGAGATGGTTACCAACCTAATGGAAAAACAAGGTGGAGGGCAAGCTATACCTGCTGAAATTGAAGATGAAGGATTTGTAGAGGAGATGATGGGAGCCCTGTCCAACGTGAACTTTGTGCTTATTATTGGAGGCTTTATCTTCTTCTTCCTTGGTGGTTATCTGCTTTACGCTGCCATGTTTGCTGCCGTTGGCTCCGCAGTTGACAACGAGGCCGACTCGCAGCAGCTGGTAATGCCCATTACCATCCCGCTTATTCTTGCTATCATTGTAATGATTAGCGGATTACGATCCCCCGATGGAGCCCTCTCTTTTTGGTTCTCCATGGTACCATTCACCTCGCCCATTGTTATGATTACGCGCTTACCCTACGGAGTACCAACATGGGAGCTCCTTTTGTCTGGGGCATTACTAGTGATAACTTTTGTTGTAATGACATGGCTTGCTGCAAAGATTTACCGAACCGGGATTCTCCTTTACGGTAAAAAGCATACTTGGGCCGAGATGTGGAAGTGGATGTGGTATAAAAATTAAGTACTGCTGCATTTTAAGTAGCAATAGTAAGAATTTATTTATAAGGTAAGCTCGCCCACCTGGGCGAGTTTACTTTATAGCATTCTCTACACTTTGCTCAATGGCAGTAATATTAAAGGGTTTGCTAAGGCAACCTGAAATTAGGTTGCTTTCAATTGCATGAGCAATCTCAGGTGTTGTGTCGTATCCGGTTAGCAGGTAGTATGCAACATGGGGGTGCTGCTCTTTAGCTAGCTTAATAAAATCAATCCCATTTAAATTGGGCATTTTTAAATCGCTAATAACAACCGAAATGTCCTTCCTCTGATTTAGAATCTGCAAAGCTTCCTTGCCAGAAATGGCGGTAATTACATCAAACTTATCGGCCAGATTAATTTCAAAAAGTTCCAGATTTAACACTTCATCGTCAACGTAAAGTATAGTTTGCCTATCCATTGCTATTTATTTTTGGGAGTGATATTTTTACGATTGTTCCCTGGTTTAATTCGGAATCTATTTCAAGCGAACCAAAATGCTCCTCAACTATATTGTTGGCAATGTATAAGCCTAAGCCCGTACCCTGCCCCGCATCTTTAGTCGTAAAGAATGGATCCGTCACCTTGGTCATATGTTTTTTTGCAATCCCGCAGCCTGTATCTGAAATCCACACGTTGCACTTCTTCTCGTCGGGACTGGTTTCAATGGTAACGGTTCCTTCATCGTTAATTGCATGCAGTGCATTTTGTAGGATATTTATCATTACCTGATGAATTTTCCCCTCATTAACCCTGACAATTATGGATGACTCGCTATACTTCTTCACAATGTTTACCCTGTGAATAATCTGAGAATTGAGCATTACCAAGCAATTATCCAGCACCTTATGGATATCGCATTCGGCAAGGTCGTGCTCATTATTCCGGCTAAAGTGGCCTAGGCTTGAAACAATTTTGGCGGAGCGGTTAACCCCCTCCTTTATTGCATTTAGATACTTTTCGAGAAGGGGAAGATGCTCGCTGGAGTTTCTGGCAATAAATTTTTCGATAGCCAACGTTCCTCCCTGTATAAAGTTGAGGGGATTGTTAATTTCGTGGGCAACCCCTGCAGCCAGAACACCCAAGGAGGCCATCTTCTCGGACTGTACCAGCTGCTTCTGTGCGCTTTGAAGCTTTTCAAGGGCATCCTCAAGTTTTTGCCTATGATTCATCAGCTCCTCGTTGGTGGCGGTTAGCTCCTCATTGGCTGCCTCATACTCCTCGGTTCGCTCCTTAACAAGATGCTCAAGATGATTCTTGTAATTCTCAAGCTGTATCTCTACCTCCTTTCGCTCAGTTATATCGTTAAGGGTACAATGGGTTTGCTTAAACTCTCCCTGAGAGGTATAACCAATCTTGCCATTTAATTCAATAATTCTCTTTACCCCATCCTTCCTAAGAATGTTGAATTCAACCTTTATGCTACCCTGCGCCTTAAAAATATCAAACTGCTTTTTAAATTCATCCTTGTGTTCGCTTGAAATAAAATCTATGAAACTTTTCCCTATAACTTCCTCTTTGGTGAACCCCAACATGCTAAGCCACGTTTCATTCACATTTAAGAAGTATCCATCCTCATCTAACGACTGGTACCCAACCGGAGCCTGCTCAAAAAGGAGCTTAAATCGTTCCTCGCTTTGCTGAAGCGCCTTTTGCGCTTCTTTCCTGTCATTAATTACCTCAGTATAAAGAATAATGCCTCCAATTTCCTTTTGGGCATCGTACCAGGGCCGACACTGCCACCGGGTCCAGTCTTTAGTTCCATCGGGCCTAATAAAGAAATCCTCATTGGAGCTTATCACTTCACCCTTAAGTGCTCTTTTGTGCACTTCGCGCCACCTGTCAGGGGTTTCAGGGAAAACATCATAGTGATGATGCCCAATAATCTCTTTACCCTCAATCCTGTAATCTTTAATAAACCGATTACTTACGTAGATAAAATTTAAGTTTTTATCGAGTAGTGCAATGGCGCTTGGATCGTTCTCAATTACATATTGCATTAAGTAGTGTGAGTGGTGAAGTCTCTCTTCTGCCTTTTTCCTCTCGGTTATGTCGCGTGTAAAAGCTACGTATAGGTTCCTTTCGGTTTCACCATCAAATGTTTTAAGCCTAACCTCCGAATCGAATGTGGCTCCGGTAAGCTTTTTGTGCTTCCATTCAAACTCAACCATCTCATTATCTTCAGCACTCTTTATAATTCTGTCTGCTAAATCTTTCGATTCTTCACCATTCGACTGAAGATAGGGTGAAAGGTCTATAATTGATTTCCCGATGATTTCATCGGAAGTTCCTCCAAAAAGTTTACAGGCTTGGGGGTTGCAATCAACAATAATTAAATTGTGAATGAGGTAAATGGCATCGGGGCTGGTTTCAAAAAGATTTCTATATCGAATCCTCTCGCGCCTAATTCTTCTGTTCTGCTCATCAACAACGGCAATAAAAGCATTAATCTCTTTAGCCAATCGGCCAAGCTCATCGTTATTATAAATTGGTAGAGGTTGACGTATTCCGTGCTGTGCATTTCTGTCGAGCTGCATCACCATAGCTTCAACAGGCCTTGTAAGATTCTTACTTAGAATAAAAACAACAACAAACGAAGCAAGCAGCAAAAAGGCTATGGAACCATACGCTGCATACCTGCCTATTCTCAACGGCTTAAGAACTTCGTCGGGATAAGCTGATGATACAACAATCCACCCCAACTCGGGAATGGTTTTGAAAACAGCAATTTTATTATTCGGTTTTGACTCTTCAGGGTTCTTCCATGAATACTCAACAGAGCCAGCCCCTTGTTCAACCATTATACGTGCAAACTCCGTGGGTAGCTCTTGCTGCTCAAAAACGTTAATGTCGGAAAGGGAGGGATGTAAGAGCACATCGCCATTGGGGGCAAAAATATACGCGTAGCCATTTTCGCCAAATTTTAGGGAAAGAACGGCCTCTTTAAAATCGGACGGGTTAATAAGCTGGCTAAACTCTGACCTGTAGCTTGATGCTGATATTATCCAGTCGAACGGCTCAAAATACGACATGTATAGCGCTTTGGGGCGCTTCTTATCCTCGTTGGGGTTTTGCCAATCGTACTCAACGTACCCTTCTTTCATTTTAATCTGATCGTGAATAAACGGGAACTCGGTATTGTCCGTTCCCTCAACACCCTCCTTTGGGTGTACCACAGCGATACCCTCTGAATTTATGCAGTAAATATACCCTGAGGTGCCAACTTGCTGGCTAAAGAATATTTGACGAACCTGGCTTTTTGCCTCATTAATTGTTAGCTCACCCTGCTTCGCTTTATTATAGTAAAACTCGGTTATCTCACGATTCTTATCGGCAATGGTTTTAAGGTGATTTCTAATTGATGCTGTTGCAGCGGCTTCCACAGAGTTGTGAAGTAGAGCCGTTGTATTATCAAGCTCGTTTAGGGCCCTTTTCTTTACTAATGGAACGAGGATTCCCTCTACCAAAATTATTAACAGGACAAAGATAGGTATTATTGAACCTAAGAAGGTTATTAGCACCTGCGAACGTAGTGGAGTATTCTTATTGAAGATTCTTACCATTCTCAAAGACTTATACGCTTTTGGCTGAAGTTTCCTAAAATTATGAAAATTTATAACACTATTTTACTTTTTATGACAATTTTTTATGAGTGGCGCTATGCTTTTGACTGGTAAAGCTGAGATGCATTGCTCAGAATTGCCTCCACATCATTATAGTTCCATGGTTTCTCAATAAAACCGTAAAAGGGATTTACGGGAATCTCGCCAATAATCCTGTTTATTTCAACCCATGCCGTGATAATAATGAATACTTTTTGGGGAAACTCATCCTTTATTCGCAAGACAAAAGAAATCCCATCCTCCTTGGGCATCTTGTAATCTACCAGTACAATCCCTATTGAACCTTCGTCCTTTAAAATGCGATAGGCTTGCTTGGTGCTTTCGGCTGTTATTATTTTAAATGCATTTGAGAATGCTGATTCAAAACCAATCAGGTTCTCCTTATCGTCATCAATATAAAGAATTGCCGTGGGGTTCAGGTGGTTCATAATAATTAGGAATTATGCATCAATGTCGTATAGCTATGGGAACATGATGGTTATATTTCGAATAATTATAATTACCAGTAGCTTTATATATAAAAGCAAATGATGATAGGATTGGTTCAGTAATATTTTCAGAGATAGAACTATTGGTAATATCTCGCCTGCTTTGTAGAAAGGTAAGCAGGCGAGATTATATTAACATCCAAAAGTGAACCTAATAATTCTCAAAATCATTATCCTTGTCAGAACTAAAACCCTTAAGGTTAACCCCTTTTTTGGAGATGCGTCCACCTTCATTGTCGTTACTTTTCTGGATTTTGTTAATGGTGGTTAAGTTATTGTTGTTCTCCATTGGCTTTCTTTGGGACATTTTTGCATGGCTGCTTTTGCTATCATCCACCTTAAAGAAGCCAATAAGATCTTTCAGCTGTTCGGCCTGGCTGCTTAGCTCCTCAGAGCTGGTTGCCAGCTCTTCACTTGCAGCGGCATTCTGCTGCGTAACCTGATTTAGCTGTTGTATTGCACTGTTTATTTGGTCAGAGCCTGAATTCTGCTCAATACTAGCGGCTGAAATTTCCTGAACCAGCTTGGCTGTTTTTTCAATTTCAGGTACCAGATTGGCCATTAGCTCGGAGGCCTCCTCGGTAACGGTAACGCTACTAGTTGCAAGCGTTACAATCTCATCGGCTGCCAACTTACTGCGTTCAGCCAGCTTGCGAACCTCTGCTGCAACCACGGCAAAACCTTTTCCGTGCTCTCCGGCGCGAGCCGCCTCAACCGCTGCGTTAAGAGCCAGAATATTTGTTTGGAATGCAATATCGTTAATGATATTAATTTTTTCTGCAATATTCCGGATTGACTCCAGGCTTTCTTTAGATGCACTTCCAACCTTCTCAACACCCTGTGATACGTTTATGGTGATCTTTTCGGTTTGCTGAGCGTTATCGGTATTTTGCTGAATATTGGCAGCCATCTGCTCCATTGAGCTACTCACCTCCTCGGCACTTGAAGCCTGCTCGCTTGAACCTTGAGATAACTGCTGGGATGCTGAGCTCACCTCGAACCCTGCACCTGAAATACTATCGGCACCACTCTGAATATTCTCAACAATATCCTGCAACTTCTTAACCATTTCTCTTAACGAATCGGCTAGCTCCCCCACCTCATCCTTCTGGTAAACATCAACAGATGCAGTAAGGTCGCCTGTTGCAACTTTTTTTGCAAACTCAACTCCTTTACGCAGGGCGCCAATCACAGACTGAACTATATAGCGTAAAACTAATATTACCAGTCCAACGGCTACAAGCGTTACGATAAGAATTGCTATTCTCGTCTGATTTAAAATCTTGTTCATCTCACTCTCGTAGAAACCCGCTGAAATAAAAGCATCAATGGGTTCAAAGTACTTTATGTACTGAACTTTATTCTGGCCCTGCCACATGTACTCATCCCGAACAACCTGGCCGGTTTTGTGGTTTAACATAAACTGAAAGAAATCCTCGTCACTAATGTTTGTTCCAACCGCATCGGGATGTACAACTAGATCACCATCGGTGGTAACGATATATGGGTAACCTGTATCAAAGAATTTTTTCTTATTAAATAGCTCGCTTATTTGAGATAAATCCTTCTCTGGCATACCAACGTAAAGAATTCCCTGAACCTCCCCGTTAATGGTAATTGGCTCGTAGGCAGTGAGGTACCAATCGTTAACCACCCAGGCTCTTCCAGAATACCCTTGTCCTCTTTCAATGGCCTGAGCAACAGGGCTATCAGCTGGGATAAATGTACCTGTGGCTCTGCTTCCATCCTCATTTTTTACGTTGGTAGAAATACGAAGATACCCCTGAGGGATTTTTTGAAAAATAGTAGCCGTAGCCACTCCCATTCTGCTTATCTCGTCAACAACATTAAAGTTATTCTGTACCTCCTGCCCATCTAAATACCACTTATTAACCTGAACATTAGATGTTGCTCCTGTAACCTGATTTGTTGCTCTAAAGCTTACCTGTTCTTCTTCAGAAACCTCTATCTCGCCTTGCCTTTTAAAATAATTCTCAGCAAGATGCATAGACACTTTAACCTTTTCACGATTACCCTCAAGCTCTACAGAAATAACCTCAACGAGGTCGTTAACCTGCTCAATCATTCTTTCGTCAGTAGAGTCGATTATTTGCTTCTGTAGTATGCTATTAACATACAATCCGAATACTGCAAAAGCAGCAATCAGGAAGCCTCCCATTATTAGGTTTAGCCTTGTTCCAATTTTTAGGTCGTTTAATCTCATTTTTTTGTCCTCCAGTTAAATTCTAGAATTATTATTTTGTTTTTATCGATACTCTAATCCACTGCTCAGTTTATTCACGAAACATGCCAAAAACACATAACCCCTGAATATCATGTTATTAACTCTCTTACTCACCTTTTGAAAATATAAACAAAAACACGATATTTCGTACATACATGACATTTCGACTCGGCTTCTCGCCTACCGGAGGTTTCGTTTCTTTAACATGCTAAGGAGAATTTACTATTGCTTTGCAAAGTAGAGAATG
>JBKHAH010000091.1:0-11306 GCA_046542995.1 Bacteroidales bacterium | reverse complement strand
CTTTGTGTTCGATAACGAACGCTTGATGTTCAGATTTCAAGATATAAAGAAAAAGCCCCTTGAGAACAAGAGGCCTTAAAATTATTATAAAAAAATAGCACCTGCTATTTTACAATAAATCTTTTTGTTGTAATTCTTTTCCCAATGTTTTCAATTGAATACAGATAAACACCTTTTGGTAGGCTATTGATATCAAGAATAACCCTACCAGATGATTGTTGTAAATTCAACACCTCCATTTCAACACCCAGAATATTATGCACTATTAGTTTTGCATTATTTGGCGCCGATATAAAATCATAGTTTATATTAATTGTTTCACCAATTGCTGGGTTTGGGTAGGCATCAAGTGTAATTGTATTTGAGGTACTGGTAATCCCAGTTAATGTAATATTAAAATTAACCGTAACTGAAACAACATCATCCTTATCGTCTACGTTAGAAATCTCATACTGAACCACAGAGTTCCCTTCATTTCCCTGAGGGGAAAACTCTATGTAAAAATCATCTGCTCCAGTTGTTTGGCCAGCTTCAATTATAAATGTGTTAGTTGATTCGCTTACAGTTGGTGGGTAGCATTCAGATAAACAAAATGTATGAAAAGTTCCCTCAATATCCTCAATAATCCTTCGTTTAACTTTTATTCCAATTGATGATTCGGAATTATTTGTTATATTAAAAATCAATTTAATATCATTTGAAAGACTGCCTGTATAGTCAACTTCAGAATCACTCACAACTTCGTCATTGTATGTTAGTTCAAGGCTTTGAGAGAATGCGCAAAAGCCAATAAACTGTAAAAAAATGAAAGTGTAAATTTTATTCATATGCTTTTTTTTTACAAAAGTATGCTTTTTTTTAAATATGCTAATATATTTGTACAAACTATAAACTAAAAATTATTCCTAAAGATTATTAAGAATGAAGAAAGCCACTTTACTACTTACACTAACTATTTCTTATTTCGTACTAATAGGTCAAACAAGAATAGGAGTTACCCATTTGGAGCAAGATTTCTCATCGGGGATTACAAGCTTAGGATGGACTATTGAGAACCAAGCTTCAAACTGGTCAACCGTATCTTCAAACAATGCTGGAGGTGTTGCCCCTGAAGCGAGAATGTCATGGGAACCACAATTCAATAACACCACCCGTCTAATATCTCCATCAATAGATCTCTCTGAATTTGATGATATTGTTCTTGAATTTAAACATGCCATTGATCATTATGAGGATAAATATAATGTGGGTATAGCCACAAGATCAAACCAAGGTGACTGGACTACAGTATGGAGCATGGCCGGTGAAGATATTGTAGAAACAAAATATCTCGAAATTAATAATGCTGATTCCCAATCATCCGATTTTCAGCTATGCATCTTCTTCTCGGGAAATTCTTATAATATTAACTACTGGTATATTGATGATATCGTACTATATTCTCCATTTGACCTCGATGTAATGACAAAAAGCATCGAGTTAGATTCATACATGGAATCAGGAACTTACGATATAACAACCACCCTAATAAATGCAGGCAAAAATAACATTAACTCCTTTGATATAGAGTACATTGTAAATGACAATGAAAGCATTGTGGAGACTGTAGATAACGTCAGTTTGGAGAGTATGGAAACCTATACCCACACATTCTCGTCTCAATGGACAGCCAATCCTGGTGTTCACCAAATTAAAGTTAAGGTAACTAATGTTAATGGCATGGATGATGATGATGTATCAAACAATGAAATTGAAAAAACTATAAGCATTGCATCAAATACCGTTTCAAACGTTCCGCTTTTTGAATCATTTACAAGTTCAACCTGCCCTCCTTGTTACACCTTTAATACTAGCACGTTCACTCCATTCCTTAACGAGAATGAAGGCGAATACTCAATAGTAAAATATCAAATGAACTGGCCTGGAGGTGGCGATCCATACTATAATGACGAGGGCGGTGTAAGAAGGAACTATTACGGAGTAACAGGCGTGCCAGCATTATATACAAGTGGCTTACAAACGGCAACCAATGAAACTGGATTGAACAATTCATTTAGTGCAATAAAAGAAAAGCCAGCGTTTTTTGAAATTGACGCTACTGGTTCAATTTATAGTGACAACACAATACATGTATCAATAGATGTAACCCCCTTTATAACGGTAAACAATTTTAGTCTCCACGTTGCAGTTACTGAAAGAGAAACTACAGGCAATACAGGAAATAATGGTGAAACATCATTTAAAAATGTTATGATGAAGATGCTCCCAGATGCAGATGGCACGCCACTTAACAGTATTGATGGAGAAACCATAAACTACTCATTTGAAGGTAATATGGCAGAAACCTTTGTTGAGGAATTTGATGATTTAATGCTGACAATTTTTATTCAGAATAACGAGACTAAAGATGTTTTCCAATCGAAAATGATTGATGTTTCTACAGTTACAACTCATAATTTATCATTTAGCATTGTTAACAGTAATGATAATTCCCCAATTGAGGATGCTACTGTTGCAATTAACGAAACAGAGATTATAACTAATGCAGAAGGGAATGCAGAAATATCATTACCAGATGGCACCTACCCTTTTTCTGTTTCCAAAGAAGGTTTTGATACTTACCACTCAGAAGCTACCATTAATGGAAGTGATGAAAATGTTAATGTTGAATTGATGACTACTACCAATGTAAATTCAACATCTGAAACAGATTTTTGCATATTACCAAATCCAAACAATGGAGTATTTAAAGTATCTCTGCCTGTTAATGCTGGAGTATCAACAATAAACATCTACTCAATTACCGGCACACTTATTCTAAACAAGAAAATACGTAAGCCAGACTCTACAATTAGTTTAAACATTTCTCAACCACAAGGTGTTTACATTTTAAAAGTAACCCTTGAGAACGGCAAAGAATTAACTCGTAAATTAATTATTGAGTAAGAATGAGTAAACTACTAAGAGTTATATTGTTAATAACCTGTACTTTAACCCTAACCTCATTTGCCCTGTGGGGGCAATCGGAGGATGGGGTTGTAATTACCACAACGAATGTTGGCCCATACGCACAGGCAAATTCGCAACAAGTCATTTATGGTGCTATCGAGAATTTTTCAACCGAACTTATCGATCAGGTAACCATAAAATGGTCAGTAAATGATGGTGAAATATATGGCCATACAATTACAGACATGAATTTGGGGAATTGGACAAAGTTTCTTTTTGAACACCAAACTCCATGGAGTGTAGGTCAAGCAGGTTGGCATACCCTAAAACTTTGGCTTGATAACATAAACGGTGAAGCCTTAACAGAAACTGACACAGTAACAATTGAGGTTGAGGCTCTTGGTCAAACTGCTACAAGAATGGTGCTTCTTGAAAGTTTTTCCAGCTCAAATTGCGCCTCTTGCGCTGAAGTTAACCCTCAAATTCGACAGTTGGCACAGAAGTTCATTGGTAAAATGTTTCCCATTGGTTACCAGATCGATTGCTATTACAGCAATCCAATGTGCTTGCTAGCTGAAGATTGTATTAATTCACGTACAGAACTTTATGGAATCCAGTCTTCCCCTAACATCGTTTTTAACCCATGGTACAAAGGGGGCTCCACAAATTTTAATAACAAGCTAGTTGACGCAGAGCTGGAACGTCCCTCACCTATAGATATTATTGGTGATTTTTCTTTAGATGATAATGTAATTAATGTAAACTTTGAAATAACCCCTTATACATCAGTTCAGACACACAACAAGGTACTTGCAATTGCTTACATTGAGGATGAAGTTGTTTTTAATGAACCGCCTGGTGGAAATGGAGAAACTGAATTTTTTCACGTATTAAGAAAGCTTACTGTTCAAAACCCTGAAGAATTAATCCCATTAAATGACGGAAACCCTATTTCTGTATCAGTTTCAGAGGATTTTTCAGATTTAGATGTAAATCTTTCGGCATTTAGAGTTGGTATATTCATTCAGGATACAATAACGTGGGAAGTGACACAAGCAGCGGAGTTGGAGAACATAACTACAAGCATTCCTGTAAACTCAGAAACTCAAATGGAAATATTTCCAAATCCTGCAAAAAAACAGATTACACTCAAAGCTAATGCAATAAAAGGAAAACACAACATTACCATTCACAATCAGATTGGGGGTTTAGTCTATTCAAAAATAATTGAACCCATAGGAAAAGAATTTGAAATCACTCTCCCTGTTTCCAATTTAAACAAAGGGATTTACTTTGTAATGATCAGGGGGCCACATTTAAACACAAGTGAAAAATTAATTATTCATTAACTAACCGAATTACAATGAGATTGTTAACAGTAGTAACCATCCTAGTTCTTTCAATACACTTACAACTATCTGCACAGCAAAAAAGAACTCAAAAAATACCAACAGCAACAGTTAAAACCCTAGAGGGCAGAGAATTTTCCTCTTCAAACTTTCAGAATGATGGCAATCCTATGATCGTATCATTCTGGGCATCATGGTGTCGCCCATGTATTAAGGAACTATCGGCCATTGCTGATTTATACGAAGAGTGGCAAGATGAAACCGGTATAAAATTGATAGCAATATCCATTGACGATGCCAGAACTATTAACAATGTGCGTCCGCTGGTTAACGCTCGCGGATGGGAATACGATTTCTACCTCGATTCCAATGGCGATCTGCGCCGAGCCATGGGGGTTACCAATGTTCCTCACACCTTCATACTAAATGGTGATGGAGAAATTATATATCAGCATACTACTTATACCGATGGGGCTGAATACGATATGTACGATAAAATTCAGGCCTTAACTAAATAGCACTACAACTTAAGAACCCTATACCTTAAATACAATAGAATGCAACGCTTTTTTAATTATTTGTTAGGTAGCAGCTTAACGTATTGCCTTATTTTTATTCTGAGCAGTAATATAGCCACCTCTCAAAATTTTATTGACAATGCAACCATTCAAGGTAACATTTACTCCGAAGCTAACTACTATTTAAGCGATTCACTTATTGGTGCAGATGAGGTTCCCGAATACTTTAGGGCAAATATCTATGGAAACCTGTTCTACAGGTACAAAGGCTTTAACGCTGGTGTTCGGTACGAAGCCTACCAACCCCCACTGCTGGGTTTCGACTCTAGATATGAGGGGCAAGGCTTGGCACACCGATTCATTACATACTCCGATACGCTATACGAAATAACTGTAGGTAATTTTTATGAGCAGTACGGAAGCGGAATAGTACTAAGAGCCTACGAGGACAAAAACTTAGGCATTGATAATGCTTTTGACGGTTTTCGCATGCTAATACGTCCAGCTAACGGTATTACCATTAAAGGGATGATTGGGAAACAAAGATATTTTTGGGAGAATGGACCAGGAATCGTAAGGGGCTTTGATGCTGAATGGAACCTTCTACAAACTCTTTCGCCGCAATCGCTAACAAACATAACTATTGGTGGAAGTGCTGTTAGCCGTTATCAAGGAGACAGTGATCCTCTTTACAACCTTCCTGAAAACGTGGCAGCTTTTTCTGGAAGAGCATCAATTTATAAAGGCGCACTCTTTGCTTCAGCTGAATATGCATGGAAAGTTAACGACCCATCCGCTGCTAATGGGCTAATTTATAAAAATGGGCAGGCACTGGTAATAAACTCCTCCTACTCTGTTAAAGGTTTGGGAATTCTTCTAACTGCAAAGTACATTGACAATATGGACTTCAGATCGAGCCGAGATGCAACCAGCAACGACCTCACCCTAAGTTACCTACCTGCCACAACCAGGCAGCATGCATACAGCCTGCCCGGGATGTACCCTTACGCCACCCAGCCAACTGGTGAAGCGGGCGCTATGGCTCAGATTGATTACAAGATACCACGTAAAACATTAATTGGTGGGCAATATGGAACTAATGTTACTCTTAGCGCATCAATAGCCAACTCAATTGACAAAAAACAAGTGCATGATACGCTAGCAATTGGTACGCCCGGAACCTTAGGGTACCATTCAGATTTGGGTGGGATTGGAGATGAAAAATACTATCATGACCTTTCTGTAGAAATTAACCGTAGATTTAGCCACCGGTTAAAAATTATTGCCGGAGCAGCAAATCAGTTCTACAATAAAGCTGTAATTGAAGGTCACCCCGGTGAAGAACCGGTAAAAGCATGGGTTACCTATGCTGATGCTGCATATAGAATAGATAGAGGAAAAAACATCAGAATTGAAGCGCAGCATCTACATACAAAACAAGACAAAGGGAGCTGGGCAATGATGCTTATTGAATACTCAATTGCCCCCAAATGGTCGTTCTCACTATCAGATCAGTATAACTACGGAAACGAAATAAAGGAGTACAGAAAACACTACTACTCTCTTAATGTTGGCTACAACAAGGGTCCGCACAGGCTATCGCTGAACTACGGAAAGCAAAGGGAGGGTGTTATATGCGTTGGTGGCATTTGCAGGAAAGTTCCTGCCGCGTATGCTGCTGGCATAATATTTTCCACAACATTCTAATTATTTAATCAACTTTTGAAACTTGATTTAATATGATTAAACGAATAGTTACTTTTTCGATTACAACAATATTATTATGCCTTAATGCATGCGACATTGTTGAAGAACCCTACATAAATTCACCTAATGATAATAATGACAATACCCAGATTGTTCAGAAGGTTCTACTTGAAGAGTTTACGGGTCACCAATGCCCAAATTGCCCTGAAGGCTCAGCATTAGCTAAGCAATTGAAAAACCTATATGACGATAGTTTTATAATTATTGCATACCATGCAGGATGGTTTGCAAAAACCTCAAGTAATTTCACTACCGACTTTACCACGCCAGTTGGCGACCAACTTTATGAAACATTCGGCATACAGTCAAACCCTTCAGGGCTTATTAACCGAAGGGATGACCTTACCGATGGAACCGATCTTGTGCTAGGCTCTACCCAATGGTCATCTGCAGCTGCAGCAGCAATTGAAGAAGAACCCAAACTAAAACTTAGCATTTCCCATACATACAATAGCAGTAATAAATCATTATCAGTTACAGTAAATGCAACAACGTTAGCAGAAACAAACCCATTACTGATTAGCGTGTTTATTACAGAAGATGGAATTATTTCGCCACAAAAAACTCCAAGCGACGATCCCAATGCTAATGAGGACGGAGTAATATCTGACTATGTGCATAGCAATGTATTTAGAACTTCACTTAATGGTGCGTGGGGCACAAAAATATTTAAAGATGGCGCAGACGTTAACCAAACAGCGAGCGTAACGGAAAATGGCACCATTGATAATAACTGGGTTGAATCGAACATAAAAATAGTTTGTTTTGCTTACGAGGAAGAGAGTGGTAGCATTATTCAAGCTGAATACGTAAAGCTATTATAGTTTATACATCTTATTTAGCATGAACGGTCACATGTATAGTGTCGTTTGGCGATTCGAAGCACGAACTTGTCAAACCGCTACACCGTTTATTATGGTGTTACAGCCTTGATATTAGCACTAGCCACCAAATGCACTATACACGTTGTTGGCAACTGGTGTTCATTCATATCCGTATATTTGTCATTTATTTAGCTTTTTTTTCTTGTCATTTTCAATCTGCATCAATCTATCTACGAAGCACAAATTTATTTTGTTTTTTTGAGCGTGGGTAAATAAGCGAAGCGATTCACGAACACCATTTAAAATAAACAAATTGTGAGTAATCTTTAAACCGTCCTGAAAGGCGGTTACACGGGCAAACTTTGCAAGCTCTTTGAAAAAACTTTGGCTTGAGCGTTGGCTTACAGAAGCAAGTTCGGGACAGGCACTGGGACTTTGGTAATGTGTGCAGTGTGGGTGGGCCATTGTTTTATAAAAATGTGCGGTGGGCAAAAAATAAATAACATCGGGTCGGCTTGATTGTCAACTCTCTTTTCTTGTCAATATTTCATTTTTCTGTCCTTTCACAATGGTTTACTTTTCAATTTATCGTTGTCTCTGTCTTTTTTACACTTGGCGATAAACCATGTTACCGCCTAGTGTTCTTTAATGTTCTAATTTTTTAATTTTATCATTAACGATTTTTATTAAATAATGAATTATTATCCCTGAAATAAAGCCGATTGCCATATTTGTTAGTAATGCGATTATTACAGTAATTACCAAAGGAATAATATCAATATTAAATTTTGCAGACCATGCAAATTTTGTAAGTTCAATACCAACTAAAAACATCATTCCACCAATTATTGCCATTGGAAAATATGTAAAAATTCCAACTATTGAAGCTGAAAAAAACAGACCCAAACAAATCTCAATCAATCCTTCAAAAATGTTAGCACCACCCGTTCTGGCTCCAAAATAATACTGACTTGCTAAACCACCAGCCCCATGACATAAAGGCATACCACCAAAAAATGGAAGTAAAGTATTCATTAGTCCCTGATTCCATGAAAGTTGCTGAGCACTAACAGGTTTCTCAGGCCAATATTGGCTAATCATGGTTGAAGTTGCTAATGTAGCATTTGTTATTGTCAAAGGTATTTGGGCAAAACCAGCAAGAAAAAGTACTTGCCATAGTTCATTCATCTTAAATGTAGTAAATTGGGGAAGTGTAAATGATGGCATGCTTATGTTTTGAAAATGACCTTCAAAATATACCATTAAAAACCCACCTGCCATTAAAACTATAGCAGCTGGGGCATATCGACTATTTTTAAGAATTAATACAATCAAAATAGAAATAATACCTATAATCCAATCATTAGAAATCATCTTAAACGCCTCTATTGCTAAAAGAACACCCAAGGTAAACTGAATACCTTTAATCACAGAATTTGGCGTAAATTTTTCAATCCATTTTATCAATCCTGTTAATGAAAAAATTAACCAAAATATACCCATGGCAAAACCTGATGCATATACCATCGAAGGAGTCCATTGCTGAGCTATTGCCACAACAGCAATTACTTTCATTGGTTCAATAGGCATGGGGAGTTTATATACTATACCAGAAAAAATATTAGCAAGTCCTATCATTATTAATAGTCCTGAAGGTTCAAGCCCGCAAACAGCAATATAACCAATGGCCAAAGGCAATAGAGTTCCAAAGTCTCCCATCGACCCTGCCAACTCTCGTAAATTAAACTCAAAAGATTTAATACGCATTCTTTTGTGTAATATTTAATTATTTTTCATTATAAGTTTTATCGTTCCTTCACTTGGCCCTGGTCGAGTCACGCAAGGGAAACCGTCCTGAAAGACGGTTACACGAGCAAACTTTGCAAGCCTTTGGTTTGTATGTAGGGCAGTGCGGGCTTGCAAAGTCGAGTAGGCAAGGGCATTTCAGCCCAAGCCTCTCACAAAACCGTACGGGAAACTCTCGCTTCATACGGCTTTTGTCAATTTTAAACCTGTTACTAAATAACCATGTTGCCATGATGCAAGCAAAGTTGGTTTCGACTTTTGAATATCTTCTAAAAATGCGAATGCCTTCTTTAACTTGTTGCGTAACGATTTATACCTGTTCATTACCCATTTGATTAATCGTTGATAAAAACACCGAAAAATAAATGACATGGCTGATGGTCGGAACTTACCATAGTAATTTATCCATCCTTTTAGTTTCGGATTTAACTCCGCTGCAATACTTTCTATGGTGGCATTTGTCCACCGATGAAAGTGTGTTTGCTTCAAGGTTTCTAAGATACGTTTCCCCGATTTGACACTAATTGCCAAATCAAAACCCAAGAACAGATGCCCGTCTTTTGTTTTCGATGGGCGTGGTTTGAATGTAAAACCAAGGAAATCGAATTTTACCAATTCAAAATCTCCTGTCCGCTTGTGGTCTTTGCAATAAACAAGCTTTGTCTTTTCGGGGTGCAATTCCAGCTTACATTCTTGCATGCGTTTGCGCAGCCTTTCTAATACGTACCTTGCCTGTTCTTCCGATTTGCAATGAATCACTATATCATCGGCATACCGTTCAAACTTAACCCCGTTGAAGTACTTGGTCAGCCATTGGTCAAAAGCATAGTGCAGAAACAGGTTTGCAAGCAAAGGGCTGATTACTCCACCTTGCGGTGTACCCTTGCCTTGTTTGTATACCAACTCGCCGTTGACTTTCTGCACGGGTGCAGTCAACCAGCGTGTAATATACATCTTTGCCCATTTCTCGCCCACGTGCTTGTCAATGGCAAGCAGCAACTTTTCATGGTCAATGTTATCAAAGAACCCTTTGATGTCAATATCAATTACCCAATTGAACAGCCAACAGTTGCGCCTTGCTTTACGCAGTGCATCGTGTGCACTTTTGTTGGGGCGGTAACCATAGCTGTCTTCATGGAAAATTGCTTCCATCCGTGGCTCTAAATAATCTTTAACCACCATTTGTGCCACCCTGTCCCCTACCGTTGGTATCCCAAGTTTTCGGGTTTTACCATCGGCTTTGGGTATCTCAACTTCTTTTACAGGGGTTGGAAAATACGAACCCGATGAAAGCCTGTTCCATAGCTTGTACAGGTTATTTGATAGGTTCTCATCAAATTGTTTGAGACTTTCCCCGTCAATACCTGCCGAGCCACGGTTGGCTTTTACCTTCTTGTAAGCTTCCCATACCATTGGTTTTGTAACCGGTATTGGTTTTGTTTCACTCATCTTAATCCTCCTTGCCAAAAATGGCATGTTGTTAAAATTTGTTTGACTAATTGACCTAAACCCTTCGCTCTTTCTATGTTTCCATAGCTTTCAACACTACTACGGTTTAGTCCGCCCCCATACGTTGCATTGGTTCTTTCTGCCTCGTGTTGTAGCACTTGTGCATTTTCCCTTGTCATCAACGCATGGGTTCCCTCGTTCCATCAATGAGCCTGGTTAAAGTTCATGCCTCCTTAATATCGGTTGGCGCATAGCCGGTAAACAGGTATCTGCTATGCTCATCCTGCCAATAGCACAAAATAGGCAGTTTTGCCAACGGGTTACATCTTCTCGACACTTCATCAAAGGTTCACTTGCGTTCATCTCCTTTAACCGTACCTGACTCCTTCTATGAAGCCTTTTCTTTATTGCTAAGCACCAATGCCCTTTCAGGCAAAAGCACCATAAAGCGGTTTGAAAGCTGCTCCTGCAAGCCGCTTTCGGTGGGTCGTCCACCATCTCACTGATAGCGTATCAAAGAACTAATTGTCCTCTAAGGCGAGGCGCACTGTGCTTTCGACTGTGCGTTGGTCATGATGATTTATCAACGTGTTATTTTTACTTTATTCCCGTACAGAATTAAATATACCACAGGAATAAAAATA
>JBKHAH010000090.1:0-11466 GCA_046542995.1 Bacteroidales bacterium | reverse complement strand
TAATTAGGTAAAATTAATCAACCATTAATAGCCCATTTTAATAACTTTGCTGCGTGTAAATTGTTATTTTGTCATGTGCATAAGCGATATTCTAAAGCGAGCAATCCATTGCGAGGAGCTTTCGGTAGCGGAGGGTACTATCCTTTATGAGCAGGCTCCCTTGTCGCAGCTGATTTTTGTTGCCAACGAGCTACGAAAACATCACGTGCCGGGGCAAAAGGTTACCTGGCAAATAGATAGGAATGTTAATATAACCAATGTTTGCATTGCCGGTTGTAAGTTCTGTAATTTCCATTGCGGGCTTAGGAGTAGCAAAGCCTATATCACCTCAATTAAAGAGTACAGGCAAAAGATTGATGAGATGCTTTACCTTGGTGGTAACCAGCTCCTTTTGCAGGGAGGGCTGCATCCAAAGTTAGGGTTAGAGTTTTACACATCGCTATTCAGTGAGCTAAAGCAGCTGTATCCTGATGTTAATTTACATGCACTGGGACCTCCAGAGATAGCTCATATTGCCAGATTAGAGGGCATGACCTACAAGGAAGTTTTGGTAGCACTAGTTGATGCTGGCTTAGGAAGCTTGCCCGGTGGTGGGGCGGAGATTCTTGTTGATAGGGTAAGGAGGGAGCTGTCGCCCGGTAAGCCCGATTCAAAAGCCTGGCTTGATGTTATGGCTGAGGCCCATAAGCTGGGTTTGCTAACCAGCGCCACCATGATGTTTGGTCATATTGAAACCATTGAGGAGAGAATGGAGCATCTTGTTAATCTTCGTAATTTACAGAACCATAAGCCTAAAGATACAATTGGTTTCTCCGCCTTTATTTGCTGGCCATATCAGGGTAAGCGAACAAAACTTGAGCGCATGGGTGTGGGCACCAGCGTTACCACCAATGAGTATGTACGCATGGTGACTTTAGGTAGAATTATGCTGCCTAATATAAGGCATATACAAGCCTCTTGGCTTACAACCGGGGTTGAGGCTGCACAGCTCTGTCTCCATGCTGGCGCTGATGATATGGGATCAATAATGATTGAGGAGAATGTGGTTTCTGCGGCTGGCTCCTCCACCTCTCTGGATGCAAAAGGTATGCAACGGGTTATTACTGAAGCTGGTTTTATCCCTCAACTTCGTGATCAGGCTTACAATAGTATTTAGCTATTGGTTAGTGGATTACATCATTTGTATTACTTTTTTAAAACTTTTCAGTTCACGACACTAATTGTCGTAAGCCCATCGTATTATTGCAAATAAAAAAGTGATGGAAAGAGAAAGAGAACATTTTGCCAACTTTACTATTGCCGGATTTTCCTACTACGATGGAGCCCTGGTTTTTAACCAGCTTAAAATTGGGCAGGAGGTTAAGCTTGTAACCGAGCCAGCCAATATGTTCGATAAGAATGCCGTGGCGATTCATCTGGATGATAGTATGCTTGGATACATCCCCAAAGCGTTTAACCGGGAGGTGAGCAAGGTGCTAAATGCAGGGTATAACATTTTTAGCGCTTACATACAGGCAGTATCTCCTGAGTCTAACCCGGAGGAGCAGGTGAGGGTAATCGTTTTTATAAATAAAAATCTTAAGGGATAAAAAACTGTTCTGAATGCAATAAAAATTTAGGAACTTGCTAAACATTTTGTAAGTTTATTGCACAATACCCTAAAAAATGGTTGACCATAAGAAGATTTTTAGAGTTTTTAACCTGATTTCCAGACTTCGAGCTCCCTTTGGGGCAACAAAAATTAGCTTGGCACGCGATTTTGATGTAACCGAACGAACCATTGAGCGATACATTGTACTGCTGCAGGATTTGGGTTTTGATATTGAAAAGAAGGGGAATTGCTTTTTCATTGAGCGGATTGATCGATTTCAGTTCAAGCCCGAGGATCTGATTATTTTCAGCCTTGAGGAAGCAGCTACCATAAAGGATGCTCTTATGAATAGTTCCTTGCATGGTCCGCTTCAGAAGAGCTTGCTTACCAAACTTTATGCTCTAACCGATATTGATGAGATTTCAGAAACCATCTTCCGGCAGAATATCTCCAAGAATATAAGCAGTATAAGAAAAGCAATAAAGGATAAGGAGCAGGTTATTCTAAAGGACTACCATTCAGTAAGTAGCAATAGTTGCAACGATCGGCTTGTTGAGCCCATTAAATTCTTTAGCTACTACATTTACCTGCTGGCCTACGAGGTATCAACAGAACAGGTGAAGCAGTTTAAAATTGATAGAATTAGCGGGGTTGAGCCAACAGGGTACTACTGGCAGTTTGAAGGTAAGCACGACCAAATGCAGGTAGATGCCTTTGGCATGAGCGGAACCGACCCCATACCAGTAGTTTTAAAACTTTCAGATCGAGCCCATCGACTCATGAAAGAGGAGTTCCCCGATACAGCCCTGCAAATAAAAACAACCTGCCATGGGGCCCAATACGAGGGGCATATTTTTAAGTTTGAGGGCATTGGCCGTTTTATTATGGGGCTGCTTAACGAGATTGAAATTATTGACCCCCCAGAACTGAAGAGGTATGTTGAGGAGAAGGTGAGGGGGTGGATGGATGGAGAATGAAGTAGTATAATCAAATAACCCTGTAAGGGTAGGAAAAATAAATTCTTATGAGATTACATCTAAAAATCCAAAGCAACGGTCAAGTTGTTCCGTTTAACCACCAGCATAAACTGGTTGGGACAATTCATAAATGGCTAGGCTTGAATAATCAGCATGGCAAAGTATCGCTCTTCTCATTTTCGTGGTTAACAGGAGGAAAAAAACACCAAGATGGTTTATTGTTTCAAAATGGTAGTTCATTTTTTTTTAGCGCATTTGACACAGATGTAATAAAGAAGATGATCTCTGGTATCCAGAAAGACCCTTCATTGTTTAATGGCTTGTTTGTAGCTGAAATAATTATTCAGGAGGATCCAAACTTGTCAGAAACGGTTAATTTTCAGGTTGCTAGTCCTATTCTGATTAAACGGAGGGTTGGTGATAGAATTGACCATATTCTTTACGATGATCCAAAAGCAGGGGAATACCTAAAAGAAACCTTGCAAACCAGAATGAAAGAGGTAGGACTTGTTGATGATAGCCTTGAAATACATTTTGACAGTTCATCACCATATGCAAAGCGAAAGAACTTGGTTTACAATAATGTTAACAACATTTGCAGCTGGTGTCCAGTAGTAATAACTGCAAAGCCCGAAACCAAACTTTTTGCCTGGAATGTAGGTTTGGGGAATTCTACTGGTATTGGTTTAGGGGCTTTAAGATATTAATTAATATCCCTGACAGGGTTCCAAACCCTGTCAGGGGTTAAAATAAAAAGATATGTACATTGTAAAATACACAGGCCCTTTCGGTTTTATTAAACCTTGGACAGCGGTGAGGGATGATGAGGTTTTAAGCCAGCAATTCTTAACACAATCAATTGTTGGAGGTATTGAGCGCAAGCTATTTCCTGAATTATTAACTAAGGTATGGGACCTTTACAAAATTAAAGGTCATCGGCTAACATATTCACAAATAAGTCAACAGCAAGAGCAAAGCCAACCAAGGGGATGGAATGAAAAGGGCAAAGGGAAGAAAAAGGAATTCTCAAGACCTTATGCTATTCTAAAAAGAGGAATATTAATAAACCCAGTATTACACCTTGCTTTTGAGGACAAAGAGGATGCTCAGATTGCTTCACAACAACATGTATGTTTAGCTAGAAACGAAGATATTCTTCACCCCAATTCAGAGATAATTGAAATTACTCATCAGGAGTTTAACGAAAACGAGGAGATATTTTATGGGTTTGAACTGGTTTTTGAGAAAACCGAGAATTCATTCCTTGTTGGATATAATCGTTTAAATAATAGTGAACCAATGTACGGTTGGCTTAGGGTAGTTGGCAATCCTGTTAAAAATGCTTTGTGATGGTAGTCTGTCCAAATATCTTAGCAAAAGGGAAACCTGATTTCACCCCCTTGCATACTCATCTTAGCCAAGTTGTAGTTGCCATTGAACTTGCTGCTGAGGCTTATGGGTTTGACAAACACACGGCAAGGTGTGGTGCTATACTACACGATATAGGGAAGGCTAGTCCAATTTTTCAAAATCGACTTAAATCCAATTATCAAAGAAGAGAAGGTGAAAAACCTTTTAGGCACGAGTTGTCCTCACTATTCTTTTTATCCGTTTTTAACGAAACTATTCATCCGTTTTTAATTGAAATGGTTGTAGCACATCATAAATCAATTGAAAATGATACCCGAAGAAAAGGAATTCTTGATTTAGAAGGAAACTTTGAAGATGTGTTTGCCATTCATAAGGACGGTTGGGATACATGGTCAAAAGATGCCTTAAGAATTATTGCCTCGTTTGGAATTTCAACTCACGAAATTAGCATTAGCGAAGCAGAAGCAAATTACTACAAAGCGGTTAACTACACAGAAAACGAAGTTAAAAAGCAGGGGTATTCAGAATGGAAAGGCTTGCTAATGGCAGCTGACCACTTTGCCTCTGCAATGCTTGGTGATACAGATAATCAATTGTCTAGATTGTTCAATATTCCCAATCTCGATTTTTTCAACAGGCAGCACGAACTGTATCCGTTATCGCAGATTCATGCAAGTAGCAACAAGAAACATACAATGGTGGTTGCTTGTACAGGCGCAGGAAAAACCGATTTCCTGTTTCGTCGTTGTAAAAACAGGGTTTTCTATACGCTCCCATTTCAGGCATCCATCAATGCAATGTACAATAGGGTTGCCAATGATTTGGCAGAATCAAATCCAAATCTGGATATTAGGGTTCTGCATTCAGCATCCAGCATTGCAAAAAGAAATGGGGGTGAGGAGGAGAGAATGCTGCAAAGTTTAATGGGATCTGCTATCAAGATTTTGACTCCTCATCAAATTGCGGGGATTATCTTTGGTACACGAGCATTTGAGGCAACTATTCTTGACCTGAAAGAGAACGACATAATACTAGACGAGATACATACATACACAGAAATTTCCCGTGCAATAGTAATTAAGATTGTTGAGGTGCTGAATAGCTTAGGTTGCCGAATTCATATTGGCACGGCAACCATGCCTACCGATTTATATGATAGGATAATAGATATACTTGGCAAGGAGAATGTTTACGAGGTTTCATTACCTGAAAAGGAGTTGGATAGATTTGATCGTCATACAATCCATAAACTTGAAGGTTGGGAAAATGTAGGTGCAATCGTAAGCAAAGCTATTAATGAAAAAAAGAAGGTGCTTGTTGTCTGCAATAGAGTAAAGACAGCTCAGGAACAATACGATATTTTTGAAACTAACTATCCAGAGATACCTTGCTTGCTTATTCATAGCAGGTTTAAACGGGGCGATAGGAATATTAAAGAGAAAGAACTTATTGGACTTGATTCATTAGGAAGACCTACTTATGAATATAACTCATCAGAAGATGGATGCATTGTAGTTGCCACCCAAGTTGTTGAGGTTAGCCTCGATATTAGTTTTGACCTTATGATTACCGAAACTGCCCCATTGGATTCAATGATTCAACGTTTTGGTAGGGTTAATCGAAAGCGGACAAAAGAAACTATCGGAAAGTACAAACCCATTTACATAGTACCTCCACCTGACGATAAGAAAGAGGCATTACCCTACGATGTTGAAATACTCAAAAACAGTTTCAACGTTTTACCCAATGGCGAACTCCTCAGAGAAAGAGATTTGCAATTAAAAATAGACCAAGTTTTTCCTATAGTTGATGTGATGAGTATTGAAACACATTCCATTTTTAAATCCGATGGTACAGTTTTAATTGACTACTTAACTCACCGCCCTAAATCGTACCTACTGGAACTACTTGAGATTGATAGTGTAAGTTGCATTCTTGAATCCGATTTAGAGCAATATCAAAATTCAAATTTCGAACAGCGAATGATGCTTGAAATACCAGCACGATATTGGCAGGTTAAGAACTTTTCGCAATGTGAGTTTGGCAATAAGCCATTCATAGTTCCATCGCACTCATATAGCAAGGAGTTAGGTTTTGATATCGACAAAGCCAAGCAACCTTTTAACGAAAAACATAATTTCATTTAATACCCCAAGCCTATGATAACAGTTAATGTTGGACGCACATTCCTAAAAGCATACAATAAAAAGTATGAGAAGGAACTATCACCTAAAGAGTTTTTTGAGAAGGAGTATTTTGAACTTTTCTTTAACCATAATAAGTATATGCAATGGCCTACTAATTCACCCTTTGTTCAAATGAAAAAAGGGCAAAAGCCAGAGTCACTCAGTGCGGAGGATAGAAAGGAAAAGCTAGATAACCTTCACAAAAAAATTAATGATGGAGAACGGGATGCAAGCATTGCTATTGGTTTCCCTGCCTCCGAAATTAAGGAGTTTGCAACCACTTCGGGTTTAATTACTGATCTTGGTTTGGCTTATAGTGATGAAGATGTTTATCTGTCATGGATTGGGAGCGGTTTAAGTGTAGGAGTTGCTGGCGGACTTTCTATCCTTTTCGACCAACCAGAAATTCTGCTCAAAACATACGAGGGTTGGAAAGTTTATAGAAAATTCTTAAACGACCCAACGTTGGAAAAACTTGCTGGCAATAAAATCACCAGTTGGAATGGACAATGGCTCAGCTACGTTTACAGTAAGGATTTTAGGGATTCCTTTGATTTTGCTAGTCTTAACATCTTAGGATTTTTTAAGCATGATAATAATGGTACCGTTATAGAGACAGTTAAATGGAGTAGGTTATTCTTCAATTTATCCCAGCAGTTTCCCGAGCAAACCTTTACTGGTTACGTGTTTAGTTTTGGGCAGATGAATAAAACGATGGGATTCTTCCCCTTTAGATTTCAGCAGGCTCTCAAGCTAATTACATTTTACAAAAAGTTATTTGGTAAAAATGCTGTATTGGAAGATAGGTCATACTATGAAAATATGTATGGCATCCACATAAAAAGGGCTTGCGAAATGGGAGCATTCGGTATTCAGGCTCTCGAACCTGATGGGCTTCGGAAATATTATAATTCTGACAAAATGCCTAACCTCTTAAAATCAAATGTAAATAGGGGGAAGAATCAAACGGATGAAGATTTCGAAAACTCTTTAAGGGAGGCTGAAAAGAAAGACTACGAAAACAAAATAATTCCATTTAGAATTTACAAAACCTGGTTACTAGCTATGATTACAAAAAACAAGGAAGAAATGTCAGATTATACTCGTGAAGTTGCTAAGGCAATATACGAGTATAGGGTTGCTACCCAAAAGGATAAGGCAGGTAGCACCAAGGTGGCAAACACTATAAAGAGTTTGCTTGCCTCAAAATCTAAAAGAAATTTTATTGAGGGATTAACTGAAATTATTTCAGATGACAAATTTAACAAACTAGCATTACCTGTTTTTAATGAGCTCAGAGACAGAGCCCATTTAATGAACAACGAGGACTTTGGCTATTTCGTCGTGCTGCTAAAGTTCGATTACGCTTACCAAGAAAGAATTTCATAACCTTAAAACATTTTAAAAATGAGTACAATTTATATTAGAACATTAAAGAGAGCGGAGCATACTGTTTTTGCTGTAGAAGATGGTCAAAAAAGATATTACGACCCTCAGTTTAATAAGTATGTACCTTATTCTAGTGGGCAACAAGTTAAACGCTCGTTAATCGATAGGTTAACCTCTGTTCTTAACGAAGAGCCTGCACCAACTACTTTTGTTTTTGGTGTAAACAGCAAGGGAGAGTTAGGCGAAGGTGAGGTTTATGCTAACTGTAATCCAAGTTTTGCCGATCAATTATTTGGTGGTTGGATGAAAGCAGCGAAAGGAGGGAAAGAAAGAACTATTAAAAGACGAAGTCCACTTTCCATATCTGCAATGCGAGGATTGCACCCTTTGCTCTCAGGGATTGATAGAGAGAATGCTTCTTTTGATAGAAGCGATAGACCAAACAATTTAGTTGTTGTAAGAGATGAAAAAGGAAATGAATTATCAGAAGAGCAAATCGAGGCGTTTTTACAAGGGAAAGATCGGAGCTTAAGCCGCAAATGGATTCCCGATCAACGCAGAGCTACTGGTTTATTTGTACAGGATATTGCCATCGATTTACGTCGTTTATTTTCAGTAACAATCAATATGCTTGAGCCAGAAGTTTCTGAGGAAATTTTAGTTACTCTGAAAGAACAAGGCTGGATTGAAAGTGAAAATATATTCGGAAAATGCTTAGTGGCACCAAAGGAGCAAAGAGAAAAACTAATCCCTGCGTTGGCCAATGCTATTATTAATTGGTCTATTACCTCAAACCAGTCGCGTACCTTTAGCTTAATGGAAACATTGGCCGTTTCAATTAGCGATAATGCCAATAGAATTGCTGGCAGTATACGTGCCAAGCTAAGCCTAGAGGAGGAGAACAAAGCCATTCCTGTAATTGAGGAAGATCTTAATGGTGTTGAAACTTTTGTTACACTACCAGCTGCTGGCTACATCTTAACCAAAAAAGAATCAGCCGATGCCCTCGAAAAAGCCGAAAACAGCCTAATTGAATTGATGATGGCTTTTGATTACGAGAATCAGTTGTAATTTACAACCCCTGACAGGGTTTCAACCCCTGTCAGGGGTGAAAACAATAGAAAATGAACATCACCGGAACCCATTTCGCCTACTACTGGATATGCCACCGCAAGTTGTGGCTATTTGCCAATGGTATAAGTATGGAGCATACATCGGACTTGGTGTATGAGGGGAAGATGATACACGAGAATACATATCAATACAGGGCTAGCAAATTTACTGAAATAGAGGTGGATGGGGTGAGGATTGATTTTTACGACCCTTTCGAGAAGGTTATTCATGAAACTAAAAAATCCGACAGGCTGGAGGATGCCCACCAGTGGCAAGTTAAGTTCTATATCTGGAAACTGGAGCAAAGGGGGATTGAGGGGGTAACGGGAAAACTTGACTACCCCACCATGCGCCATACTGAGGATGTTGAGCTAACCGATTACGATAAGGAAAAGATAGTGAGCGTTGTAAACGAAATTGAAATTATAATAAATGCCGAGGAATGTCCACCCAAAGAGAAAAAGACGATTTGCAAGAACTGCTCCTATTTCGATTTCTGCTGGAGTGGGGAAGAGTAGAAATAACAACTCCTGACAGGATTCTAAACCCTGTCAGGGGTAAAATATAAGAAAATCATGCCTACAATCCAACCGCTAATCCCAGGTTGCTACTTTCATATCTACAACAAAGGTGTGAACGGGATTAACCTGTTTTGTAAATCAGATAACTACGAGTATTTCCTGAGGCTTTACGATCAGCATATCGACCCCGTGGCAGATACCTTTGCTTGGTGCTTGCTGGGCAACCATTTCCATTTGCTGGTGCGAATTAAGGAGGCTGAGGACATAGTAATTGAAAGAATTCCGAAAAGAGGGGGAAAAACCTTGTCAGGGTTTCAAACCCTGACAGGGGTGGAGAAGGATGAGAAACTTACCCAATTTGCATCAAAAAGCTTCTCCAATCTTTTCAACGCATACGCGCAGGCATTAAATAAACAGCAAGGGCGTCAAGGAACCCTCTTCGAACGCCCCTTCCGCCGTAAGTTGGTAGGTAGCGAAGAATATTTCAGGCAGTTAGTTGTCTATATTCACTCCAATCCAGTGCATCATCGTTTTACCGATAACTTTAATGATTACCCATGGTCGTCATACGGTTCAATCGTTTCGGCGAAGCCTACTAAAATTCAACGTAATCAGGTGCTAGGCTGGTTCGATGGACAGAGTAACTTTATTGACACTCATAGGCAAATAATTGATTTCGATTTTATTGATCATCTGATAATTGAATAAATGTATCCCTGACAGGGTTTAAAACCCTGTCAGGGGTGGAAAAAGACATGAAAAAATCTTACTACCTCTTTAACCCCGGGCGCCTTAGCCGCAAGGACAATACCCTAAAATTCACGCCCGTTGACGAGAACGGCGTGGAGGGGCAGCCCCGATACATCCCCGTTGAGGGAGTTGATGATATGTACGTGCTGGGTTCGCTCGATGCCAATAGTGCGCTTTATAATTTTTTAGGTAAAAACGGTATCTGTATTCATTTTTTCGACTACTACGAGAACTATACCGGATCATTCATGGCCAAGGATGGGTTGCTTGCTGGCAGGATGATTGTGTCGCAGGTCGAATACTTCTCCAAGAAAGCCAAGCGCATGTCCATAGCACAAAAGTTTGTCGAAGGGGCATCCCATAACATGCTCAAAAACTTGAGGTACTACGACAGTCGAGGCAAAGATTTATCCAGAGAGATAAATCAGATGGAGCAGTATCAAGTGGGAATTGCTGAGGCCAAAAAGGTTGAAGAGCTAATGGGCATTGAGGGGAATATAAGGCAGAGCTACTATCAGGGTTTTAACAAAATCCTGAACGGTTTTGAGATGGGAACACGAACCAAGAAACCACCCCAAAACCCAATAAACGCCCTTATATCGTTTGGCAATATGATGTGTTATAGCCAGTGCCTTAGGGCTATTCACCAAACCCAGCTGAACCCAACCGTCTCCTACCTGCACACCCCGGGCGAAAGACGCTACTCCCTTGCGCTTGATATAGCAGAAATATTTAAACCCATACTGATTGATAGGGTGATATTCAAGGTGATTAATAAGCGTGAATTGCAGGAGAAGCATTTCAGTGAGCAGCTGAACCGATGCCTGTTTAATGAGAATGGTAAAAAGATTTTTATAAAAGCATTTGAGGAGAGGCTTAGTGAAACTATTCAGCACCGCACCCTTAAACGGAATGTTAGCTACAAGCATCTTGTGAAGCTCGAGTGCTATAAACTAAGCAAGCATCTGCTCGGTATTGAGGAGTACAAACCGTTTAAGATGTGGTGGTAGTAATAAACTAAACCTGACAGGTTTATAATAAAAAGATATGTACATCATCCTAGTTTACGACGTTAACCAGAAACGAACAGGCAAAATGTTAAAGCTTTGCCGAAAATATCTTAACTGGATACAGAACTCAGTTTTTGAGGGTGAAATAACAGAGGTTAAGCTTAAGGAACTTCACAACAGAGCCACTGAGATTATGGATGACGAGGACAGCTTGATTTTATTTAAGAGCAGAGAGAGTAAATGGTTAGAAAAAGAAGTGGTGGGGATGGAGCGAAGCTCAACAGACACAATGCTCTAGTGATTTTTTGGTTGTCGATACCCGTTTAAACATGCCTGGTTTTAGGTAAAATTATATAGAGTAAGATATAGCATGTTCTTTGACGTGTTGACTATTAGGTGTATAGATGTAGTTGTCGAACCCTGGGCAAAAAGCAACTATTGGAGTCCGACAACGTTTATTGTAAAATTACAAGGTGTAAAAATTGTAAACAAGCTGTAAATCAATATTTTTTTTTGCTAATTTTACGGCTTCCAATCATCCCATAGTGGAATTGAAAC
>JBKHAH010000089.1:0-11572 GCA_046542995.1 Bacteroidales bacterium | reverse complement strand
TACCATCCCACTTCTCCAAATATTTTTAACCCTTTTTTTAATTTATTTTTGAGGATGGGCGCAACCCCTTGTTGTTGTGGTTATTATAATCATAAAAAAATGCAATCTTTTCTGCCTTCTTAATTCAACTAAATAGCTTATCTTCGCATTATCATATTATATACAGTAGATTTTAGAAGACATATTGATAGCGTTTGATAACAGAATATTAATAAAATGCCTAGTAAAGAGAAACTTGTAGTTATTCCAACTTATAACGAGAAAGACAATATTGAACCAATGGTTCGTAAAGTACTCTCGTTAAGTGGAAATTTTCACCTGTTAATAATTGATGATGGATCACCCGATGGGACATCTACAATAATAAAAGAATTACAGGACGAGTATAAGGGTAGGCTGTTTTTAATTGAAAGAGAAGGGAAGTTAGGTTTAGGTACCGCCTATATAACCGGGTTTAAATGGGCTATAAACAATGGCTATGCCTATATTTTTGAGATGGACGCCGATTTCTCTCATAATCCGGACGATCTAATCCTATTGTATGATGCGTGCGTAAAGGGAGCGGATGTTGCCATAGGCTCGCGATATATAAAAGGTGTAAATGTTATTAACTGGCCCATTGGACGCGTTTTGATGTCGTACTGCGCATCATCCTATGTACGGTTTATAACCAGGATGAAAATAATGGACACTACAGCCGGCTTTAAATGCTACAAAGCGGAAGTGCTAAAAGCCATCGACTTAAATAGGATTAAACTTAAAGGCTACGGATTTCAAATTGAAATGAAGTTTACGGCATGGAAATTAGGCTTTAAAATTGTTGAGGTCCCAATAGTTTTTACAGAACGAAGGGAAGGCGTTTCGAAAATGAGTGGTGGTATTTTTAACGAGGCATTATGGGGGATAATGAGCATGAAATTTAAAAGCTTATTCAAGGATTATAAAAGAGTGGATATTGAGCAGTAAGCCTATAGTAAGATGAGCACAATAGTAATAAAAAATGCAACTGTAATTAACGAAGGGAAGCATACGCTTAGCGATTTGGTTATCCGCGATGGATTAATTGAGAAAATTGCTCAGAATATCGTAAGTGATGACTTTAAACATGATGCTATAATTGATGCCAGCGGAAAATTTTTACTGCCCGGAATAATTGATGATCAGGTGCATTTTAGAGAGCCTGGCTTAACAAGAAAGGGTGATATCCTTACAGAGTCGAAAGCAGCGGTTGCTGGTGGAATAACCTCCTATATGGAGATGCCCAACACAAAACCTCAAACAACAAACCATGAAGAGCTAAATAAAAAGTTTGAACTGGCAAGCAGTAAATCGCTAGCAAACTATTCCTTTTACCTTGGTGCTACTAATGAAAACATAAATGAGATTATTAATGTAAACCCCAAAGATGTTTGCGGAGTTAAAGTATTTATGGGGTCATCAACTGGTAATATGCTGGTTGATAGCATTACCTCGCTTGAAAAGATATTCAAATCGTCGCCTGTGCTGATTGCTACCCACTGTGAGGATGAAAACACCATTAAGAAGAATACCTCTTATTATAATAAGGTATATGGAGACTCTATCCCCTTTTCCTGCCACCCACTTATCCGAAGCTCAGAGGCATGTTTTCTGAGCAGCAGCCTGGCTGTTAAGCTGGCTAAAGAACATAATGCGAGGCTTCATATCCTACATCTATCAACAGAAAAAGAACTATCGTTACTGTCGAACAATCTCCCTCTAAGCAAAAAAAGAATAACAGGAGAGGTTTGCATACACCATTTGTGGTTTAATGAGAATGATTATGACACGCTGGGAGGTAGAATAAAATGGAATCCAGCAGTAAAAGCAGAGAAGGATAGGCTAGCTTTAGCGCAAGCACTCATTGACAACAAAATTGACGTTATTGCAACAGATCATGCTCCTCACACCTTGTCAGAAAAAGAAAACACATACCTTACCTGCCCTTCAGGAGGGCCAATGGTGCAACATTCATTGCCCGCAATGCTTGAACTGGTTTTAAAGGGAGTGTTCACCATCGAAATGATTGTGGACAAGATGTGCCATGCGCCAGCCGAACTTTTTGGCATTAAGAAGCGAGGTTTTATACGTGAAGGATATTACGCAGACATTGTACTGGTTGATCCTTATGCAAAATGGCGAGTTAATACCAAGAACATACTTTATAAATGCGGCTGGTCGCCTTTTGAGGGTGAAACATTTGGGTCAAAAGTAACCCACACCTTTGTAAATGGACGATTGGTATATGAAGACGGCGTTTTTAATGAAACTGTAAAGGGAATGCCCCTTGAATTTGATAGATAGCAAAAATTGGGCAAACCAATTACTAGTTCAAGGATATTAACTCATTTCATTCCATCACAACACGAATAGTACTCCTTGTCTTCTGCTCAAGCAACACTTTTCTTCCCTGAGTTTGCTTATCTACCTCCTCCTTACTGTAATGCCTGATGGTTAGCAGGTCGAGTCCTCTATTATATTTAACAGTAAAACTATCCTTCAACTCATTAATGGCGCTGGGCAGAAAATGCTCCTCATCGTCAACACAAATGGAGAAACTTATGGCTGAACTCTGAATTATATTTGCCTTAACCCTGTGCGAATAGAGCGTAGCAAAGATCTTGCTTAAACAATCCTCAATAACAAAGGAGAAATCTTTTGGAGATAAAGAAATTAGCACCTGCTTCCTTTTAAGAATAAGAATAGGCGGGTAGCTAATTTTTTTTTCGGTTTGATAAACTAATGTACCATCCGCTTCAGGATTTAAAAACGATTTTACATAGAGAGATATCTGCTTGTTTTGTAAAGGTTTTATAGTCTTAGGATGAATTATTTGAGCTCCGCAGTAAGCCAACTCAATCGCCTCCTTAAAAGAGACCTCCTTAAGTTTCGTTGTTTTCTCAAAAATTCTAGGGTCGGCATTTAGCACTCCCTGCACATCTTTCCATATAGTAACATCCCGGGCGTCTAACAAATTAGCCAGCAGGGCAGCTGTATAGTCGGAGCCCTCTCGCCCTAAAGTAGTGGTATAGCCTCCTTCTGTTCCTCCAATAAAACCCTGAGTTATATACATCCTCTGATTATCGAAACTAAGGGAACTTTGGCAAATGGATCGGGATAGGCCATAAATCACATTCCCTTCTCGGTAATTATCGTCGGTACGAATTATACTCCTTGCGTCAACCCATCTGTTTTTAATCCCAACAGTATTAAGGTAACATGAGATAATTCTTGTTGAAAGAATCTCACCATAGGAAACAAACTGGTCGTAACAAAAATTATAGTCACCTAGCGCTGGTTTTTTTAGCAAAGTCTCCATTTGGCTAAATAGCTCGTTAATCTCAATGTTGAAATTGTTATTTTCAGGAAAAAGCTGGCTAACAATATCTATGTGGTAGTGCTTAACACTATAAAACTCCTCCCATAGTTGGGGTGCACCGTTTATGTATGCCTCTAAAACTTTCTCCAAAGCATTGGTAGTTTTACCAATGGCAGAAATAACAATGACCAATGCTCCATGCTGATCTCTGAGAATTTGAGCCAGATTTTTGATTGCATATGCAGATTTTACTGAAGCTCCTCCAAACTTAAATACTTGTATATTATGACTACTCATCTATGTTTTGATTGATTAATGCAAGCAACAAACTTACTTTACAGTTTTGATTAAACCAAAAGTAATATTCGATGAAGTATCTTTATACAATACCAACGGCAAGCTTTCAATTACATTTCCACTTGCATCGTCTACACAAACAAGACGCAAACGTTTTAAAACAGGAAAAAACTTTTTTAAATCTAAATATAATTGCTAAAATTGCTACCTTTAACAAACTAAAATTAAAGATAAACTATCCGGTTATGGAAGGATATACAATCAAAACTCTTACGCAATTTATCATTGAGCGTCAGGCAGATTTCCCATACGCAACAGGTGAGTTCACAAGGTTACTTTACCACATGGGGGTTGCTGCAAAGGTTGTTCATAAGAAAGTTAACAAAGCAGGACTTGTTGATATACTAGGACAAGCCGGAGAAGTTAACGTTCAGGGCGAAGAGCAAAAGAAGCTTGATGTATTTGCAAACTGGAGGTTTATCCAATCAATTAAAGCCTCGGGGCAATGCTGCGGTGTTGGATCGGAAGAGGATCAGGACATTATAACCTTTGATGGCGATTTAGCGCTGGACGGTAATTATATTGTGTGCATGGACCCGCTTGATGGTTCCTCGAACATTGATGTAAACGTCTCAATTGGCACCATCTTTAGCATTTACCGAAGGATTAGTCCAAGGGGTACAAAAGCCGTTCTAGATGATTTTTTACAAGAAGGCTCTAAACAGGTTGCCGCCGGGTACATTATTTATGGCTCATCAACCATGCTTGTATACAGTACGGGGCATGGTGTTTTTGGCTTTACTCTGGATCCTTCAATTGGTGAATTCTGCTTATCCCACTACGATATTAAAACCCCTGAAGACGGAACCATCTACTCAATTAACGAGGGTAACTACGTGAAAATGCCCAAAGGGATTCAAAAGTACATAAAGTACTGTCAGGTTGAGGACAAGAGCACAAATCGCCCCTACTCCGCCAGATACATTGGATCTTTAGTTGCAGATTTTCACAGGAATCTGCTTAAAGGAGGTGTATTTATTTACCCCGAAACAGCAACGGCTCCAAAAGGAAAATTACGGCTACTTTACGAATGTAACCCTATTGCCTTTTTAGCTGAGCAGGCTGGTGGTAAAGCAACAACCGGTAAGGAGCGAATACTTGATATTAAGCCCAAGACTCTCCATCAGAGGGTTCCGTTTATAGTTGGCTCAAAAAACATGGTTGATAAAATTGAAGAAACCATTCGGGAGCATTCAAGTGACCCTGTTACGGGGTAATTCACTCTGTTTCATGTTCCGCATGACTAAAAAGATTTCCTACCCTGAGTTAGAAATAAAATTTTAAACACAGAGGGAATTATGAAAAATATAATCCCCCCGCTTGCTCTTTCAAAGATGAATCAGATTACTAGTTTATCGACTTGCTTAAGAATCTGAACTTATGGCGGAACTACAAAAATCACCCATCCTAATGAAATTGAGTGTCTTTTCCATTGCCTGATACATCACCACATCCTCATCGATAAACTTCACCTCTTTACGGTAAGCAGCCAAAAACTCTTCAAGGTATGGCGAGGTTTTAGCTGGGCGGCGGAACTCCAGCGCCTGGGCAGCATTAAAAAGTTCAACAGATAGTATGCGCTCAACATTATCGACAACTTTTAGCAGCTTGGTGGCAGCGTTGGCTCCCATGCTAACATGATCCTCCTGCCCGTTAGATGACACTATACTATCGACAGATGCGGGTGAGCAAAGCTGCTTATTCTGGCTAACCATTGCTGCAGCCGCATACTGCGGAATCATAAAGCCAGAATTTAGCCCTGGGTTAGCAACCAGAAACTCTGGTAATCCGCGTAAACCGAGAATTAGCTGGGCTACTCTCCTCTCCGATATGTTCCCCAACTCGGAAAGCGCTATGGCAGCAAAATCAAAAGTAATAGCAAGTGGCTGCCCGTGAAAATTCCCTCCTGAAAGGATCAAATCCTCTTCGGGCCAAATGGTTGGGTTATCGGTAACGGCGTTAATCTCTGTAAGCAGTACGTTCGCAATATAGTTTACTGCATCTTTACTGGCGCCGTGCACCTGAGGCATGCATCGGAAAGAGTAAGGGTCCTGAACATGCTTTTTAGGACGAGTAATAAGCTCGCTTCCTTCAAGAATTTTACGAATGTTAAGAGCCGTCTCCTCCTGCCCTACATGTGGTCTGACTTTATGTAGATTCTCATGGAATGGCTCTATCCTACCGTCAAAGGCCTCTAACGATAAGGAACCAACAACGTCGGCCAGCTTAATGGCTTTAAACGCTCTGAGAATAGCCAACACACCATGAGCACTCATAAACTGAGTTCCGTTAAGCAAAGCGAGCCCCTCTTTGGATTTTAGATTGATGGGTTCCCAGCCAAACTCATTTATTACCTCAGCAGCATCTCGCTTCTGACCCTTGTAACGCACCTCGCCCATGCCAATAAGCGGGAGGAAAAGGTTGGATAGAGGAGCTAAATCGCCCGAGGCCCCCAACGACCCCCTGTCGTAAACAACGGGTAGCACATCGTGATTATAAAAATCAATAATGCGCTGAACGGTTTCAATCTGCACACCCGAATGCCCAAGTGACAATGCATGCGCCTTAAGAACGAGCATTAGCCGAACAATATCAGGAGAAACCTCATCGCCCGTGCTACATGCGTGGGACATCACCAGATTTTTCTGCAGCTGGGAGAGCTCATCTCTGGAGATTGTTTTATTACAAAGGGAGCCAAATCCGGTTGTAATACCATATATAGGGGTCTGCTCATTCTCCATTTTCTTGTCAAGATACTCACGACAATGGATAATAAGATCTCTGGCTTCCTGTGAAATTTCTAATTTAATGCTATTATCAACCAACTCTTGTAAAAGCTGATACGTTAATGGTTGGGGTGATATTAAATGAGTTTTGGTCATGATATTTTGATGATGTTGGATGTTGTTTAAAGTCTCTTGCTTATATATTACTCGTTTATAAATGATACTAATCGGTCAAAGGGCATTGTCTCCTGGTTTCCAGTTGACATATCTTTAACTGAAACCTCGCCACTATTCATTTCCGATTCCCCAACAATAACCACGTACTTAATGTTCTTCTTATTGGCATAATCGAACTGCTTCTTCATTTTGGCTGAGTCAGGATAAATCTCGGATGATATATTGTTCTCTCTTAATTTTTGAGCGAGAGGCAGGCAGTAAGCAGCTTCTTTTGCGCCAAAATTGGCAAACATCACCTGTGAACTAACCAGAAGACTCACGGGGAAAAGGTTAAGCTGTAGCATCACATCGTAAATACGGTCAGCTCCAAAAGAAATGCCAACGCCCGACACATTCTTTAATCCAAATATTCCTGTCAGGTCATCGTACCTGCCGCCGCCGCAAATGCTACCCATCTCCATATCTTTAGCCTTTACCTCAAAAATGGCACCTGTGTAGTAGTTTAGCCCACGGGCTAAGGATAGGTCAAGCTCAACATCTACATTAAGCCCATCCAAACCATCAAGCGTAGTGAAAATCTCTTGCATTTCAGCAACTCCCTTCATACCAACTTCCGATGCTTTCAAATATTTGGCAAGGATTTTTAGCTTATCCTGCGTTGTACCTTTGAGCTCAATAATTGGTTGCAGCTGCTCAATAGCCTTCTGGGCTACACCTTTATCAGCTAATTCCTTGTTCACAGCATCAATACCTATCTTGTCAATCTTATCAATGGCTACGGTTATATCAATGAGCTTGTCGCTCTCTCCTACCACCTCAACCATACCGCTTAGAATTTTACGGTTATTGATTTTTACCGTGCTATTTACTCCAAGTTTACTAAATACCTCGTTGATAATCAACACCAACTCCACTTCGTTTAGCAATGAGTTAGATCCTATCACATCCACATCGCACTGATAGAACTCACGGTACCGCCCCTTCTGAGGTCTATCGGCACGCCATACGGGCTGAATTTGAAAACGCTTAAATGGGAATGCAATATCGTTCTGATACTGCACAACATAACGTGCAAACGGTACGGTTAAATCGTATCTTAACCCTTTTTCGCAAATTTTAACCGAAAGCGGGTTGATGTTATCAATGGTCAGCTCACTTGGGTTAACCTTTTTGAAAAAATTTCCAGAGTTTAAAATTTTGAATATGAGCTTATCTCCCTCCTCACCATACTTACCCAGCAGCGTGCTAAGGTTCTCCATGGCAGGTGTTTCAATGGGCTGATAGCCATATCTCTTAAAAACATTACGAATGTTATCGAAAATATAATTACGCCGCGCCATCTCTATGGGCGAAAAATCTCGGGTTCCTTTTGGTATGCCTGGTTTATTTGAAGCCATGAATCAGAACTTTTTAAATGATTGCCTGCAAAGATAGAAATTATTAACCTGAGTTCGATATAAGAATTTTAAACACAGAGAAATTTATGAGAAGATGCTAGTCTTGTAAACTGCATAGGTAGACTCTAAGTAACAAATTATATGTATTGAACTTAGTATCATGTCAACGCTACTTTAGCCAGCCCAAGTATTGTTTTTTTCCCTCATATCTGCAAAATAAAATCTTTACGTAGCTAAGGCTATGCGCAGATTTTCTTTTTTGCTCTGAGAAAAAATACCTGCGACTTAACCGACACAGTAGCATTGAGATGACACTAGAGTTGCAGAGTGTACAGAGTTTTTTTATTTTCACCCTACGGTAAAAATAAAATGGGGTTGCATAGGTGCTCCAATTTATGCTGTAACTTATTTCGAGCTGAGGTTATTAACATAATGACCGAAGGGGCGTTGGGGATGAATTTATTTAGGCTGTAAATATGATGCTTTGAAATTTGCACAACGCATTCAAAACCCAGCCCCCACCAAAACAAGGATTGAAACTTTGCTGGCAGTATAATTATTTTTCTATTTTTACAGCCGTATCTCACTCTTATTTTAAACAACTTGTATTACGATGAAATTACTATCAAAAAGATTCTTTTTTACAGCAGCTATCATTACGTTTTTTTCCTGCAACACCCTATTTGCTCAGTACGGCCCATTTTACAAAGAGCAGCGTGACTTAAAATCACACTCTCTTTATGATGACTATATAAAGATTGTTGAAAATTATAATACTAATAAGGAGACTGCCGTGGCTTTAGAAAAAATTGATAGCCTGGCCCAACTCTCCTATAACCAAGGCGATTTGCAGCAGTACCTTTTCCTGAAGAATGAGGTGTCGAATTTTTATAAGTTTGACAGCAGATTTAACGAAGGCTATGCAGAGCTTTACGACGCAATGCAAAGCTTTGCATCGCAGGCTGATACAATAAACATTGAGTATGCCGTATCTTTGCGTATGCTCAGAGGGCTGCTTACTAAATCGGATTATACCTCACGCGGGGAGGAGGAGCTCCTCAAATCGCAACTAAATGTTTTGAAGAGGTTGGGTGTTGATGGGGAGCCCATGACCAATACGCTGGTTGATTACGGCCTGTTCTTCAACAAGCAGGGCAAAATAGACAAGGCTATTGATTTGATGTACGAGGCCAGAACAATCGCTCTTGAAGATAACGACCTTATGAGCTTTGCGCTGGCAGACTATACGCTTATTAGCAATGTGGATGGCATTGATTTGGAAGAGACAATAATTGAAGTGCTAAAGAATGACCTGGAACTACTAAGTGATGCTCAGGTAAATATTCCAATGCTCGTTTACAAGAGCTTCTTTAACTATATTATTGGGAACAGATATTTTTGGAATTTAAACAATACCGAAGAAGCAATAAAATATAATACCAGAACAACCGAGTGCCTTGATACGCTTCAATACCCCATGTGGAATCTTAAATCTTCATCGCATTCACTGCTGGCCCTTTGTTACTCCGACCTAAATGATACGGCTAACTTTTGGAATCACTTCGATATTGCCAAAGACATTGCGCTGGAACAACCCATGTCGCATTACAACAGAGGCTTAGCACTAATATCGCTGGTTGAGGCTGCGCTGCCAATCTCTTTGGATTCATCGCAGCTTGTTCTGGATGAGTTGAAAAGCAGGGATGAATCTGCCACTCTCTTTAACGAAAGGATTATTAAAAATCAGGCGTTAATATACCTACAGCAAGGACAGGTTTCAGAGGCCATTAGCATAATTAACAAGGAGGCTATATCCTTAGATACAATTGATGGAAAGAAAGTACCTTCCATTTCCGACACAACAGACTATCAGGTGCAGCTCGCCTATTTTGATATTCTAAACCAATCGTACTCTCAACCTGAAAATAGAAGTTCAAACAGAGGTGTGCTAAAGGATATTATATGGAAACAGAATCAGCTGTACCTTAAAATTGTAGAGAAGGAGGTATTTGGGCATGAGGTGTCCAGCATTATTTCTGATTACAATAAATTTATAAGTACCTCGCTCTCTTTCCTCCTCAAAAATTTTAATCCTGAAACAGAGATGGAGCTGGCAAGCAAACTTTTCTTCTCATCAAAAGCCCTACAGCTAAACAATAACCTTGGGAAAAGTATGCTGCAAGGCCAAATTGAAAGCGACTCGCTCCAATTTAACAATCTGCTGCATGCGGTAAATAGCGTTCAGAGAATTAGAAATGAATTGGCCAAAGAAAGCATCACGCTGGAAGAGCAGAAGGAGCTGGAACGTAAACTTAACCATGCATTGATAGAGAGCCTCATGTGGCGATACAGATTGAGCCAGGAGGTAGATTTCGATTTTCAATCGATACGCATACCCTCTTTAGCAGAAGTTCAGCAGAAGTTAGATGATGAACAGGGTATTCTTGAGCTTTACATTGATAAAACAACTCTAAACTGGCTAGTTGTAACCAGCAACAATAGTGAAGCAGGGCAGATAAAATTCGACAATTTACATGGTAAGATATCGGACGAGATCTACAACATAAAAACCGGGATGACGCAAACCGACCTTGGATCATTTATTTTTGACTCTAATCTTGAGAGTAAGCTGTTGCCACTAAAAAAACTAATCATCGTACCGAGCAATGAGCTATCACTAGTACCCTTTGAGCTGCTTGAACTGCCATCAACATCAAAAAAAATTATTGATACCCATACCATAAGCTATAGCTACTCAACATCGTTATGGTATATGTCTAAAATGATATCTGAAACTAACGATAATAGTTCCAAATCGTTCCTGTCGTTTGCACCAATCTTTGATGATACACAGTCCGAGAAGCAGTCAAGCATCCAACTTGCAAGCAATTACAGGGGCAGAACAACGCTTCCTCCGCTGACATCAACTAAGGATGAAGTGGAGACGATCAACAGCCTTTTTGAATCGAAAAATATAAAAGCACTTACGTTAGTGGGAAAAAACGCAACGGAAAAGAAACTGACCCCTGAGCTAAATAATTTTGATATTCTTCATTTTGCTACGCATGGGCTTGTGAACAAATCGAACCCTGAACGTTCCGGTATCTATCTTTACCCACTAGCGGATGCTGGTAGTGAGGATAACTTCTTAAGCCTAGGGCAACTACAAAACCTAAAAATTAATGCCGACTTAGCTGTACTTAGCGCATGCAATACTGGTTCTGGTGCGGTGGCGGAGGGCGAAGGTGTCATGGCACTTCCCAGAGGTTTTATATTTGCTGGCGTTCCTAATATTATTGCCTCTCTCTGGAAAGTGAATGATGAGCGAACGAAGGACCTGATGGTTCTGTTTTATAAACATCTGCTTAATGGTAATTCTTACGCCGCCGCGCTACGACTTGCCAAACTCGACTGTATTGAGAAGGGTTTTTTACCTTTAGATTGGGCTGGGTTTGTGCTGATTGGGAGCTAGTTTGTTGTTATTATAAAATGTAAAAACCATAGTATGGATAATGCAGCTTGCAAACATACTATGGTTCGTTTTGAATAATTATGTATTTGGAGTGCTTTACCTGTTT
>JBKHAH010000088.1:0-11642 GCA_046542995.1 Bacteroidales bacterium | reverse complement strand
TGCAACATTTTCTAAATCGGGGTTATACCTAAGTAAAGCGATATTTCGCTTCACTCGTATCGCTCAACTTAGCTAAAAATCAGCCTAAAAAAAACTCCGAGGGCACACACCTTCGGAGTTTTGACTTTATTTTAGCAGCAATTTATCCTACATGAATATATTTATCTACCAAAGCCTTTATCTCTTCGGTTTTGCCATAGAGCCTTTCGCTAAGATCCTTGTCATCGTATGACTTTAGCTTGCTAACCCTGCTATCAATTAAGCCCTTGGGGAAAACGTGATTATCCTCAAAAACGCTGCGTTTTTTCTCAAGCGCTTCGGCCGACTCCCAGCATGATAGCGGAAGTAACTCAAGCTGCTTCAGCTTCTCCTTATGCTCAGGCTTAAAAATATTTACATCTACGTAAAGTTTATCAGCCAGATCCAGTGCATTAGGCATATTTATACCCCTAAGGGCTGTTACAACCAGTCCGGCAATTGTTAAGTATATATCGGCTGAGCCATCAGGTACCCTATACTCGAATGTTTGCTTGGAATCGCCCTTAACAACAGGGCTGTTATCGGACGGATTGGCATCCTGTATCATATCATCGGCGCCAGACCACCCAAGTGGTACACGAATAACTACCGAGCGGTTACGATCGCCCCAGCAAATATTTGTAGGAGCCTCCTGATGAGGCACCAAGCGCAGGTACGATGTTGGTATTGTGTTTCCAAAGGCTGTTATGGCGTCGGCAGCATCGAGTATGCCAGCAATCATCTTTCTGGACATATCTGTGAGTTTTCCATTCTCCGCGGTATAATTCTTTCCATCCTTCTCAATCATCATATGGAAATGCATGCCGCTACCGGCCTTACCAACGGTAATTTTTGGTGCGTAGCTAATATTAACTCCGTATTTATAACCCAGCATTCTTAACACCCATTTTGCAATCACCATCTGCTCGGCAGCTTCAACTACGGATGTTGGAAGAAACTCAATTTCCTGCTGCTCGTAGTATGTTTCCTCATCGGTAAAGCATCCCACCTCTGAGTGGCCATACTTCACCTTACCTCCGGCCTGAGCAATAATCTGGAGCGCCTCGTTCCTAATAAACTCAAACTTTGCAAAAGGTTCACTAGCATGGTACCCTTTTTGGTCAACGCCAGGGAAAGCATCCTCTTTTGGTGCCATTACGTAGTACTCAAGCTCGCCAAGCGCCTTAAACTCATAGCCCGTTTGGTGGTAAAACTCTTCACCTGCTTTGCGCAGTACGTAACCGGGATCGCTCTCTAAAGGTTTGCCCTGGTTGTTATAGAAAGAGCAAAGTATGTCTATTGTGGGTACATCCTCAAAAGGATTTACAAAAGCAGTGCGGTAACGAGGCACAACATACATGTCGCTGCTGCCAGCCTCGATAAATGAGAACAGGCTGCTACCATCAACACGCTCGCCATGAGCTAGTATAGTTTCCAAATGCTCTTTTGAGTTGATTATAAAGTTGAGGGTTTTAAGCCTGCCATCCTCGGCAACATACCTGAAATTAACCATCTCAATATGATTCTCCTCGCAAAAATGGATGATGTCTTTTCTCGTGAACTCTTCTGCTGGTTTCTGAAGAAATTGAACCAGCTCATTTGGATTCATTGAAATTGAAGTATCTTTCATGCTCATTAATAATTAGTTTACTATTTCTTTCAATTTTATACGATTAAAAAATCACATAACGGTACAGATCCGCTAATTAACTCCAAAACTGGCAAACTCTGTTTAGAATTACAACTTTATATTGATGTTTAGTAGCAGTTTGATTATTAAGACTAGGTAAAAAGGTAGAAAATTAACCAAGAATTCTATCAATCATAGCAAGGAGCTCTTTAACATCTATGGGTTTTGAGAAGAAATAGTTGCAACCACTATCCAATGCTCTCTGCTTATCTTCTGAGAAAGCATAGGCCGTTTGAGCAATTATTGGCATTTTCTGATTCATTTGCCTGAGCTCCTTAGCAGCCTGCAGGCCATCCTTTACGGGCATTTTAACATCCATGAGGATTAAATCGATACTTTGGGATTGACAAATTTCAAGCACCTCCACCCCATTCTTTGCTCTCACAATATTTGCCTTGGTAGGTTGCAGTGCATGCTTTAAGAAAAGGAAATTTGGATTATCGTCCTCGGCAATAAGTATTGTTTTGTCCACCCATGAGTAGTTTACACTTTTGCTAACAGGGGCTTTGCTTTGATTCTCATTTACGGGGCTGTAGGGTAAGGTAAAGTAGAATGTTGAGCCTTGCCCCAACTTGGAGGTAAACCATATATTGCCCCCAAGCAACTCTACAAAAGCCTTTGATATGGGAAGCCCCAAACCGGTTCCCATTCTGCTATCGTTGATTGTATCCTCTACCTGCTGGAAACGTTCAAAAATAATATGGTGCTTATCTCCGGGGATTCCAATGCCAGTATCTTTCACGTAGAAAACGAGGAATCCATCGTTAAGTTTGTAGCCCACCTCAACGTAGCCCCCCTTTGTAAATTTGATTGCGTTGGATATGATATTGTTGAGTATCTGCTTAATCTTAAGCTCATCGGATATAATTACGCTCTGCGGGTATGGGAGTTGCTTTAGGCAAACATAATTAATATTTCTGATTTTGGCCATTGAAGAGAACATAATTTCAAGTTCATCCAGCATATCATTAACAGAGAATTTAATGCTTGATAGAGTTACTTGTCCTGATTCTATTTTAGAAATATCTATAATGTCGTTAATTATCCCAAGGAGCTGCTGGCTGTTCGCACTAATTACTTCGGCAAACTCTGAGCGTTGGTCATCGGGTATGGACTTGTCCAACATTAGGTTGGAAAAACCGCAAATGGCGTTCATTGGCGTACGAATCTCGTGGCTCATATTTGCAAGAAAAGCAGACTTCAAGCGGTCACTCTCTTCAGCCTTATCCTTAAGTGTAACGAGCCTTTGCTGTGCAGCTTTAATTTCTGATATATCCTCAATATTAGCGAGGATGCTCTCAACAACACCATCAACAATAATTGGCACTAAGTAGTACTTTACAAAAATCTCTTTCCCCCAAACGCTAACGTACTTATTCTCGTTGTAAACCATAGACCTGGTTTCAAGACTGCTCTTAAAATCGGATGTAAAACCAATTTCCTGAAGCCCCTTAACATCAAGCACATTAATGTTTTTTGTTGCCTCTATTGACGGTGAGCCCAACATATCAACGGCCGACTGGTTAATATCAATTATTTTGCCATTTATGGCGATGAGCACTATACCAACGGGAGAATAGTCAATAATGTTCCTTACTTCTGCTTGTTTGAGTTCGGCATGGTTCATTGCCTTTCGCAGGGAGTGTTCATAGGTTGTTTTAACTTGCACGTTAACAAGCAGCTCAGCAAATAGTCTGAGTAATGAAACTTCTGACTCGGTCCACTCCTTGTGGTGCCGAACAGAATCGAACCCAACATAGCCCAGGCATTTACCGTCAAAAATCATGGGTATAGTTATAACCGACTTAACACCCTGTGCTTCTAATATTTCGCGAACAGGATCGTCCTGAGCCATTTCTGACACACTAGGAATGTGAATGATTCTGCCTGCTTTATGGGCTTTAATCCATTCCGGAACAATGCTGTTGGGGAGATTTTTAAGATTATTTATTTCTGAAGTTGTTCCCTGCGAACACCATTCGTAGGTATTTGACATGGTGTTTTCATTAAAATCATACTCAAAAACGTAGGTTCTGTCAACCCTAGAGAATCGACCCATTTCGGCAAGGGATTTTTTTATCTCGTCGTCAATCTTACTGTAAGGAATATTTATAAATCGTGCTCCAAGATTAATGAGTAGCTTCTGCAATTTTGTTCGTTGAACAATCTCGCGCTCCATTTTTCGGCGAAGGGTTATATCTTTCATTATCCCCATTATGCTATTCCTCCCTTCGCTTGGTATTGGAACTGCGGAAATTTCAACATTCTTAATTGCTCCGCTCTTTGTAACAATCTCAAACTCGTATCGCACTGCCAGGGAGTGCCCCTTAATTCGCGCTTCGTATCTTTCCTGAACTAACCTCTTTGAACGATCGGTTAGCAGCTGGAAGTAATCAAACTCGGAAGCGGTTATTTCGCTTGCGGAGTATTCTGTTATTTCCTCAAAGCGTGGGTTAACGTAAACAAAATGTCTATCTTTTAGCAGGTAAATTCCATCAAAAGCATTTTCTATCAGGGTTCGGTAGCGTTTTTCGCTTTTTTCAATTCTCTCTTTTGCACCAAACAGCTCCTCATTTAGCTGTTTATACTCCTCGTTCTGGGCTTCTATCTGCTCGGTTTTCTCTTTAAGCAGCAACTCAGCCTCCTTTCGCTCAGAAATATCACGAGCAACTGCAATAACAACCCTCTTCCCAAAGTACCTACCCAACGATACGCTCACCTCTTTTGGAAATATTTCTCCATTCTTCTTTTTACCCCAAAATTCAAAGCGACCGGGTGTTCCTTTGTATGCTTCCTCAATTCTTTTTTTAATCAATGATAAATCGTTTCTACCTGGAGCCGAAAGAAATTCGGGACTTCTGCCTATAAACTTTTCACGAGGATATTCATATAAACTCTCAACCGTTTTATTAACATCCAGAAATAGTCCGTTCTCATCTTGTACATATATTGCCTCATTAACACTGTCAATTATATTCTTATACGTTTGATGAGCCTGTTGAATTTTCTCCTCGGATTTTTTTCTTTCCGTAATATCGCGTGCGCTTGCAACAACCCTTTTCTTGCCTTCAATTATTGTATTCCTAAGCGAAACCTCAACCCAAAATTTCTCTCCCGATTTTTTAACTGCGCGCCACTCAAAGGTGGCGGTTCTTGATGATAGCGCTTTTGATATTAGCACTTTTGCCTTCTCTGGAGTATAACCATCCTCAACTGAACTAAAATACGAAATATCTCTGTCCAACACCTGCTTCTTACTTCTATAACCATACATTTTAAGCATGGAGTCGTTAACATCGATAATTCTTCCTGTTTGGATATCGTGAATAAAGATGGCATCTGTTGCTGAGTTGTATATCTTTCGGTAGTTACGCTCGCTCTCCTCTATCCTTCTTTGCGTTTTCTCCAGCTCCTCGTTCTTTGTTTTGAGCTGAATCTCCAGCTGCTTCATTTCGGTAATATCCCTAGCAGCGGCGTATATTCTATCACCCAATGGGAATGAGCGCCACTCAATAAAGTGCCATTGCCCGTTACACCCTTTGTACCTATTTACGAATGAATGAACCTCCTTTTGCTCATCAAGCTTCTTCATGGCGTCCAGGGTTGACTGAATATCATCGGGATGAACAAAATCTAGAAATTTTCTCTTTTCCAGCTCCTTTACAGGATAGCCCAATATTTTTTCCCAGGCTTTGTTAACCTTAAGAAAATTACCTTTTGTATCAGCAATACAAAGTAGGTCTATGGATAGGTTAAAGAAATTTTCGTACTCATGAAATTTACTGTTCGAAACAAAATCCTTGCTGTTATTAGATTTGGCCTTATCCAGCTGCCTCCTCAACATTTGGTTCTCTTGCCTCAGCAACTCCAGCTCATCATTTAACCCCCTTGAAGATTTTGGTTGATTCCTCATGGCTTTTGAATATTGAGGTTTAGCACATTAAATTACAACTACTAACAATCAAGTTGCAAACCATTAGCAAATAATTATACTTTAGTCAGCTTTTATTTTAAGCAAGGTACAAAAAAAAATCAAATAATAATGGGGATATTAAACATCCGCTTAATAGCGAAGAGGTGCAAAAAACAATCTAATCGAGCAGCATTTCAAATTCAACCTCTATTGGTTCTGAGTTTATAAAATCGAACTGCGTAAGCCTTCTCATTTCGTAATAATACTGCCAGTAGTTACGCATGGATGAGATATAGCTTGACCGGGCATTGTCCCTTTCGGTTTGGGCAATATTTAGCTCCAGCACATCAATTTTGCCTATAAGGAAGCGCTCTTTGGTTACGTTGTACCTACTTTGCGCAATGGTGTCGGCTTTGGCTGACAGCTGAAGTTGGGTTTCCTGGAGGTTAAACTGCATAACCTTAAGAAAAACGTCCTGCTCAAAATCGACCATTGACTGCTGTATGTTTGTACGAACCACCTCGCGGCTGGATTCGGCCATTTTAACCCTTCCGCGTCCCTGGCCCCAATCCAAAATAGGTACAGTAACCCCAACCCTAACGCCCTGCTGATCCATAGGGTCTTTATAAACGTAATCAAACTCTTCGGCACGCTGGGTGAGACCATACGATGCGAACAGGTTGGCACTAAACCCCCTGTTGGCTTTGGCCTGTGCAACATTCATGTCTGACTCGATAAGGGAGCGTTCAAATTGCAAAATTCTGGGGTTGTTATTCTTGGCAAGCCCCAGAACATTATCGTAGTTAAGTTTCGCTCTGGGAAAATCGTTTGGAACTTGGAGCTGCACATCATACTCATCATTTAAGCCGAGGAATGATTTAAGCCTAAATTTTTTAAGTTGAAGGTCAACCTCCGCCTCGTTAACGGCACTACCTGCATTTAGGAAGCTAAGTTCCATCTGCAGCAGCTCATTCTCAGCAATTGTTCCAATATTGTATCGTCCTTTGGCAATTTGGTAAAGCGTATCGGTATTGGCGTAATTTATTTCAGCTGTTCGAACATTCTGCTGGGCCAGCACCAAATCAAAGAAGAGCCTTATGGCTTCGCCCGATATGGTTTCCATTGACTCGATGTACCTTCTTTTAGCCTCGTCGTACTTAAGGGGCTCTATTTTGCGCTTCCATTTAAGCTGGTTAAAACCGAAGAGTGGCTGGCTAAAACCTATCTGAACGGGAACCGACATAAAGTTTGTCCCTTCGTTATCGCCAAAAAAATCGGTTCTCTCAAGGTTAGAGTGAGCAAATATTCGTCCGCCCGTTAAGCCCACATTCTGATTTAATGACACGCCCAAGGACGTAGTATTGGAATTCTCCTCAATATACCTGTAGGTACCATCTTCGCGCTGATAGCGAACTAAACTTCTGTTGAAGTTTGGAAAGGTTCCGTTTAGGGTCACGCTTGGTAAATACTCGGCCTTGTAGGTTCTGTGCTCCCAGTATGCTGCCCTGAACTGATGCTTTGCCAGAATAGCCTGCGGAGAATATTCCCTTGCCATTTCAAGTACATCATCGAGCGTAAGGGTGCTAACCTGATTCTGGCTAATAGATTGTGAATAAATAAACAAGGATATAAGAAGAATTACAATGCGAGTCATCTTTAAATAATATTAATTGTTTATACCTTTTAATACCTTCTTATCACTACTCATACCTTAGCGATTCGATTGGATCTTTTTCTGCTGCCCTTTTTGCTGGCGAAAGGCCAAATATTACTCCCACCGCTGCAGAAACACCAAAGGCAATAATAACAGAAAAGGGAGAGACTATAGTTAAGATCCCGGCAAATCTGGTTATAAGAGCAGACAACAATACACCAAGCATCACTCCAATAAAACCGCCAGTAACGCTTATTAGTACCGCCTCTGAAAGGAACTGCGCCACAATATCGGCTTTCTTTGCACCTATAGCTAAACGGGTTCCAATCTCTTTAATTCGCTCCATTACGGAGGCAAACATGATATTCATTATTCCTATACCACCCACTATCAGAGATATGCTGGCAATTGCACCCAGCACAATGTTGAATATATCTTTGGTTCGCTGCTGCTGCTTAAGGAGTAATTCCGGGACAATTATCTCAAAATCTTTCACCTTGGCATGGCGCCTAAGCATCATGCGGCTAAGCACTTCTGTTGTGCTTTGGATATCTTCGGTTTCGTTAACCTGAACAATGATCCTATCGAGCTGATGGTAGTTCTTATCTGATTGCGATTTTGGGCTACCTCCAAAAAATACTATTCTCCTTCCAAAACTGGACGATCCTGACTGCAACTTCTTAGCATTAACTAAAGCTCTATTCTGGTAGCGCATGAGCATGGTTTTAACAGGCACATATACATTATCGTTGTAAACATTTACACCTGCACTCTCAAAGCCAGTCATATCAACATCGGTACGCTGGAGTACGCCAATAATCTGAAGCCAAACATGACCAAACTTAATGTACTGCCCAACCGGGTTAACGGTACTAAAAAATTTGCTGCTAATATTTGCACCAATTATGCAAACGGGTGCCCCTTGCTGCAACTGATGCTCATTGAAAAAAACTCCCTGCTCAAGTGGCAAATTAAAAAGGTCAAAATAATCTGGAGATACCCCCATGATTTTTGCGGGCATTCTGTGCTCACTAAACTGAACATGTGAGTTTAAACTTATTTCGGGGCTTACACGTTTTACGGAAGGGATGATCTTTTGAATCGCTTCTACATCAAGCATAGTAAGACCAGGAGAAAATTTTCTGCTTTCACGTTCTCCCTCATTTTCTCCATTGTCAGAGTTATCATCACTCTCCTCGAAAAGAGGATTTATAACAATATTGTTGACTCCAACCATCTCCATCTGTTCAAGAATCTCTTGCTGCGCACCATTTCCAATGGCCATCATACTAATTACAGCTGCTACGCCAAAAATAATGCCTAGCGCTGTAAGCATGGACTTTAGCTTATTGGCCAGAATTGACTCAACTGCTATGGTTACATTGTGAATGTAGCGTTTATACATTATAGTAATTTTTCGAATAATATCACGAACGGCTCAATATAATTGAGATTACCCTCTAGGTTTGCCGCGGGGTGATTGCTTGCCATTGGGGTTTTGGTCTGTTACCCTACTCTGCTCCTCTTTACGTTTAGGCTCTGCAGCACGCTCCATTATTTCGGGAATCAGCTCCTCGCCAGCAAGGGCGAACTTGTCTGGATTCTCAGGTACGCTAAGGTATATCTCATCATTCTCGTTAAGCCCTTTCTCAACTATAATAAAGTTCTCGTTCTGATGGCCTGTTATAACAACCTGCTTACGGTTACGTGTTGTATAAACATAGCTTATGCTATCTTCAGGGTGAATAGCTTCAAGGGGAACATAAAGTACATCATCGAAACTACGGATAATAATCTGGTTGCTGGTTGTCATTGATGGGCGAAGGATGGGGTCGTACTCATTCACGCGAATGGTTACCTCAAACACCTTGGCATCGGTATTAGGCAGCTGCTCACCAATATTGGCCACCTGGGTTACAACGCCCGTATAATCCTTATCGGGAAAAGCATCAACACCTATGCGTACATCCTGATTCACTTTAAGCTTGCTAACGTCAATCTCATTCACATAGGTTTTTGAAATCATTACGGATAGATCGGGGAGAGTTGCCACGGTTAAATCCCATGGGCTAACGCTTGAACCAACGGTACGCTTCTGGCCGCTCCACTCCCTGTGGTAAATTACCATGCCGGATTTTGGGGCAGAAACAACAAATTTGCTAAGCACATCGAGCATATCCTGACGCTCACGCTCCTGCCTGGCCAGATTAATTGCCACCTCACGCATTGAAGCTTCGGCCTGCTCCCTTTTTAACTTGTAATTATGCTTGGCTTGTTGGAAATTCCGCTCTGCTCTTTCAAGGCTTATCTTTGCCTGCCGCTGAGTGGCAGGAGGTTCAAATTTTGATTGGTCAAGAACTATCTGGCGCTCCTCAAGCTCAAACTCAAGGTTTATCAATTCATCGCGCAAACTCCTAAGTTGTAATGTTGTATCGAGCTCGGTTTTAAGGTACTGCTGCTGGCTCTTGTCAAGCTCATCCTCAATCTCCTTAAGCCTATTGCTAAGGGCGCTCCTATCTAGCGTTGCAACGTAATCGCCTGAATCAACTAGAGAACCCTCTGGAATTAAATCCTGAATTTTAATCTCTGAAAAGCGAAAACTTCTACTCCGACGAAGTTCTGGTGGCGCGGTAATATCCTCCTTATTTTTGGCTTGCAACTCACCGGTGATTGTTACAAGAACTTCAAAATAACCTTTATTTACGCTAACCTTCTGGGGGGCAACGCCCTTTTTTCCTGATGTACTAAATATTATTATTAGAATAATTACTACCAGGGCACCAAGACCAATTAGTATTTTTTTGTTCATCTTATTATTAAGTAGGTAAGTTCATTGTGGTTTATAACGCAACTTTGACTAGCTATTGTATGGGAAAGTTTAAAACTTTTCATAAATCAAATTAAAGCCTAACGTTCTATAATGATTTTATTAAGCCTAAAACCTTATTTGCTAACCCTTCTGCCCCTTCATGGGATTTACTCTCGGCATAGATTCTGATTATTGGCTCGGTGTTTGACTTCCGCATGTGAACCCACTCCCCCTCAAAATCAACCCTTAATCCGTCAATGGTATTGATTTTCTCACCAGCAAAATGTATCTTAAGCTTCTCCAGTATCGCATCAGGGTTAATGCTTGGGTTTAGCTCAACCCTGTTTTTTGAAACGAAATAGCTAGGATAAGTTTCCCTTAGCTCTGAACACTTAAGGTTGCTATTGGCTAAATGGGTAAGGAAAAGAGCGATACCCACCAACGCATCGCGACCATGATGTAGCTCGGGGTAAATTACCCCGCCATTGCCCTCGCCTCCAATTATGGCGTTGGTTTCTTTCATCATCTCAACCACATTCACCTCGCCCACAGCCGAGGCGGAGTACTGCCCGCCATGCTTATGCGTTACGTCCCGTAGGGCTGCTGTGCTCGATAGGTTTGAAACGGTATTGCCGGGCGTGTGTGAAAGGATATAGTCGGCAACAGCAACAAGGGTGTATTCTTCGCCAAACATGCTGCCATCCTCGTTCACAATGGCCAGCCTGTCAACATCGGGGTCAACCACGAAGCCGGCATGGGCTTTATGCTCAACTACTGCCGATGATATTTCAGTAAGATGTTCTGGTAGCGGTTCGGGGTTATGAGGGAACTCACCCGTAGGTTCGGTGTAAAGTTCTACCACATCTTTCACTCCCAGAGCTTTTAACAAGCGAGGAATAACAATTCCGCCAACAGAGTTTACGCAATCCACAGCAATTTTAAAGTTTGCTTTTGCAATGGCATCCGTATCTACAAGCGGGAGATTCAGAATCATGTTAATATGCTTGTCGTCAAAAGAGTACTTATCGAGTAGCGCTCCCAGCTCATCAACTCCGGGGAACTCCAGCTGCTTGCTTTCAGCAATTTCGAGAACCCTTTTGCCATCAAGATCGGACAGGAATTCACCCTTCTGATTAAGCAGCTTTAAAGCATTCCACTGACGAGGATTGTGGCTTGCCGTGATGATAATACCACCCTGTGCCTGCTCATAAACTACAGCCAGCTCAACGGTTGGTGTGGTTGCCAGTCCAATATCTACCACATCTACCCCAGCGCCCATAAGGGTACCAATAATGATGCTACTTACCATTTCACCTGAGATTCGCGCATCGCGACCAACAACAACCTTACATTTTGCATTGGCATTTTGCTCCCTTACCCACAGGGCATAAGCTGCTGTAAAGCGTGCAATATTAAATGGGTTTAAACCATCGTTGGCACTCCCACCAATGGTTCCCCTAATTCCTGATATTGATTTTATTAATGGCATTTTTTACATGGTTTGTTAAACGGGAAACAAAGGTGGGAATAATTTGGTATGTGGGCAAGATTTATTGAG
>JBKHAH010000087.1:0-11915 GCA_046542995.1 Bacteroidales bacterium | reverse complement strand
GGAGACTCAATCATCTTTAATGGTTCTTTCTCAAAAGAGGTAGAGAGTGGCAAAAGAATCGTATCTCTGGAGCAGCAACCCAACCAAACACCAGCGTTGTCCTTTGCAAATAACAACATTTCCTTTGATGTAGCATCAAGTTTCTTCGAGTTTTCTGATAAAACCGAGTACAGTTTTTTCCTTGATGGTTATGATAAAGGATGGTCAAAATGGAGTACCCTACCAAGCCCAATTTATACCAATTTGCGCGAGGGATCATATACATTTAAGGTTAAAGCAAGAAACATTTACGGAACGGAGAGTCAATTAGCCGAATACAGCTTCACAATTTATTCTCCGTGGTACCGTACAATCCTAGCGTATATTGTTTATGTAATTTTGGCAGGACTATTAGTTTGGGGAATTGTTGTTTACAATACCCGCCGATTGATAGCTGAAAAAATCCATCTGGAAGAAATTGTTGAGGAACGTACGGCAGAGGTTGTTGCTCAAAAAGAGGAACTTGAGGAGCAGCGCGATAAGATTTTTGAGCAGAACGAGGAGATTAAAAGCAGCATCAACTATGCCAGCAGAATACAGAACGCCCTTTTAACCCCTGTTGAAACAATTAACGAGATTTTTAACGATTACTTTATACTTTACTTGCCTCGCGATATTGTGAGCGGCGATTTTTACTGGCACACTCAATTCGGAAATCGTAAAATATGTGTGGTTGCCGATTGTACTGGACACGGTGTTCCCGGAGGATTCATGAGTATGCTGGGCATTGGATTCCTAACACAGATTATGACTAAGGGTGAGGTGCTTACCGCTTCCCAAATACTCGACCAGCTCAGGAAAATGATAATCGAATCGTTGCACCAAACTGGCAAAACTAGCGAGAGTAAAGATGGTATGGATCTGGCTTTATACATTGTTGATACCGATAAAGGAATTATTGAATTTGCAGGAGCAAACAACCCTCTGATTATTATACGTGACGATGAAATTATTCAGATTAAGGGCGATAAGATGCCTATAGGTATCCACATTAAACACAACGTTCCTTTTACTAATCACGAAATTGAATATAAAAAGGGAGATGTTGTTTATACTTTTTCCGATGGATATCCCGATCAGTTTGGAGGGCCCAAGCAGCGGAAGTTCATGATTAAGAATCTAAAAGATTTGCTCTTGGAAATCCATAAAAAACCCATGCCTGAGCAGAAAGAGATACTTCTCAATACCCTGCTTGAGTGGCAAGGCGATACAGACAGAATTGATGATATCGTATTAATGGGGCTTAGGCTTTAACTATTTAAATACTCCACTTTTCATGAACGATTACTCTAATCTTAGGGGCGATCAGAATGTGTATAAGGTTCTTCAGAAGTTAAACATAGAATTTGACTACCACCAACACCCGCCCGTACCAACGGTTGAGGAGGCTTCAAAATACTGGGCAGGAATTGCTTCAGCGCACTGCAAAAACCTTTTCTTTCGTAATCATAAGGGGAGTAAGCACTATTTGGTGGTGTTTAACTATAAACAAACGCTCAAAATTGCCGATTTAGAGAAAAGGCTAAAGCAGGGGAAACTCTCCTTTGCATCACCAAAACGCATGATGAAATATTTGAAGATTGAGCCAGGCTCAGTATCGCCATTCGGCTTAATTAACGATATCGAGAACCATGTTCATTTATTCTTAGATGAAAACCTTAAGCAGGCAAATCGTATTAGTTTTCATCCCAACCTCAATACGGCATCGCTGGTAATTTCTTTTCAAGATTTTATGAAGTACCTTAATTCTGTTGGTAATAGCTTTGAGTTCTTAGAACTATACGATTAACCTTTTTTCAATTTCTTTGTTTACCATACTAAGAATAGTTAATTTTGTCGTTTATTTAAATTAATTAAAAACAGCATGCAGTTTACAAACCAAACTATCCTCAATACACTAAAAGCCATAAAGCATCCGGAGCACGGTGATGATATCGTATCCTTAGGGATGGTTAAAGAATTAAGTGTAGAGGAGAAAAAGGTGTCATTTACACTGGAGCAGCTAAAGCCGAACGATCCGTTTGCATCCTCGGTTAAGAAGGCTTGCATAAAAGCAATTACAAACTCTGTTGGGTCTGATTTTGAGGTGGATATTAAAGTGAAAGCCCCCGAAGTAAAACCCCTAGAATCACCATATAAAAGTCAGGCTTCCGTTAGTAAAGTTAAAAATATTGTTGCAATAGCTTCTGGTAAAGGGGGTGTTGGAAAATCAACCATAGCAGTAAACCTGGCAGTTGCAGTTGCCCGTACAGGTGCAAAGGTTGGCCTTATTGATGGTGATATTTTTGGCCCATCAGTTCCCAAAATGCTTGGCACGGAGGATATTCGTCCCGAAATTTTCAAAGAGGGTGATTTGGAATTAATACGCCCCGTTGAAAGTAACGGTGTAAAGCATCTGTCTATCGGCTATTTTGTCAATCCAAACGATGCGTTGGTATGGCGTGGCCCTATGGCAACAAATGCCTTAAGGCAGCTTATCCATCAGGGTGCATGGGGCGAGTTGGATTATCTTTTTATTGATATGCCCCCGGGCACCAGCGATATTCACTTAACGCTGGTTCAGGAAGTGTCCGTAACAGGTGCTATTATTGTTAGCACACCACAGGATGTTGCCCTAGCCGATGCTGTTAAGGGTATCAGCATGTTTGCCAGCAAAAGTATTAACGTTCCTGTACTAGGTTTGGTAGAGAATATGGCCTGGTTTACTCCCGAGGAGCTACCCAATAATAAGTACTTTATTTTTGGTAAGGAAGGATGTAAAAAATTAGCAGACAGGATGAGGCTCCCGCTACTGGGACAAATTCCAATTGTACAGGGTATTCGTGAAGGAGGAGATAGCGGAAGCCCCATTGCAACAAATGAAGGGCCCATGCAGAAGGCATTCGATTCTCTTGCACAAAACGTTTTGGAGCAGGTCACAAAAAGAAACAAGGAGAAGCCCGCTACACAAAAAGTTGAAATAAAATCAAAATAGCTAATTAATAACAAGTAAAACGAAAGTAATGAACAAAGAAGAGATTAAACAGAAAGTAAGTGCATCCATTGAAACGGTTCGTCCATTTTTGCAGAACGATGGTGGGGATATTTCCTTAGTTGAGGTAACCGATGATTTGGTTGTAAAAGTAGAGTTGCAGGGTGCATGTGGTACATGTCCTTACAGCCTAATGACACTAAAAAACGGAGTGGAGCAGGCAGTTCGTCGTGATGTGCCAGAAATTAAGGAGGTGGTTGCCGTTAACCTGTAGTTAGTGCAATTAGCAAAAGCTACCATAAAAAATAAGGACGAAAAAATCCCATATTGATTATTTCGTCCTTATTAAAAACAATATCTATTTCTCCAGATAGGTATAACCATACAGCCCCGAGCGGTAGTTCGACAAGAATTCCTTCCCCTCTTCGGTACTAATCTTTCCCGCCTTAACCGACTGGGTTACCCATGTTTCAACAGTTCGCACCATCTTTTTAGAGTTGTACTGTACATAGTCCAGCACCTCTGCTACGGTTTCACCGTCAATTACCTGATCTATGCTATAGCCCTTCTCGTTAACCGATACATGTACTGCATTCGTATCGCCAAAAAGGTTATGAAGATCGCCAAGAATCTCTTGATATGCACCAACCAGAAATACTCCTATGTAGTATGATTCTTCATTTTTTGGCAAGTGAACCGGTAGGTTATAGGAGAAGTTCTTTGTTGATATAAAGTTGTTTATTTGCCCATCGGAGTCGCAAGTGATATCCTGAATGGTAGCGGTCCGTTCTGGTTTTTCGTGATGCCTCTGAAGTGGGATAATGGGAAATATTTGGTCTATTGCCCAGGCATCTGGTAATGACTGAAATAGCGAGAAGTTGCAGAAGTATTTGTCAGATAGCAATTTCGACAGGTTTCTTAACTCATCGGGAACATGCTTCAGCTTCGATGCCATGCCGTGAACCTCTCTTGCTATGGACCAGAACAGCCTCTCAACTTGCGCTCGGGTTCTTAAATCCAGTATTCCCAGGCTAAACCTATCAAGTGCCTCCTCCCTAATTTGCAGTGCATCATGCCATGTTTCCAGCATTCTGGGTTGATTTAAACTGTCCCAAAGCGAGTAAAGTTCCTGAACAAGTTCATGGGCCTCATCACTCAGCTCTTCATCTTCACCCCAGGTTGGTAAGCTGGTGGTTTCAAGCACCTCAAAAACAAGAACCGAGTGGTGTGCAGTAAGCGAACGTCCCGATTCTGTGATAATGTTTGGGTGAGGTAGCTCATTCTTGTTTGCAGCATCCACAATGGTTGAAATGGCATCGTTCACGTACTCCTGTATGCTGTAGTTCACACTGCTTCCGCTGTTTGCTGAGCGGGTTCCATCGTAGTCAACGCCCAGACCGCCCCCAATATCAACAAATTCAATATTAAATCCCATTTTGCTTAATTCTGTGAAGAACTGGGAGGCTTCACGCAATGCAATTTTTATCCTTCGGATTTTAGTTACCTGGCTACCAACATGGAAGTGAATAAGCTTTAGGCAATCCTCCATTTTATTTTTCTCAAGAAAAGAGAGGGCATCAAGCAGCTCGCTTGACGATAGCCCAAATTTGCTCACATCACCACCGGAGTCCTCCCATTTACCGCTCCCGGAGCTTGCCAGTTTAATCCTAATGCCAATATTGGGCCTAACCCTGAGCCTTTTCGATATTTTTGTAATTAGCTTCAGCTCGTTAAGCTTCTCAACAACCAGATATATCCTTCGCCCCATTTTTTGAGCCAGGAGTGCCAGCTCAATGTAGTCCTCATCCTTATAACCGTTGCAGATAATTAGCGAGTCGCTATCCGTATTAATGGCAATAACGGCATGGAGTTCGGGTTTTGAACCAGCCTCCAGCCCAATGTTAAACTTTTTGCCGTAATTAACAATCTCTTCAACCACGGGGCGCATCTGGTTAACCTTAATTGGGTAAACCACGTAGTTTTGTCCTTTAAATTCGTAATCCTTGGCTGCGGTGTCAAAGCAGGTACTCATCTTCTCAATACGGCTATTCAGAATATCTGGGAACCTGAGCAGCATGGGTGTGGCTACATCCCTAAGTTGTAACTCGTCAACCAGATCTTTTAAATCAATGGATACCCCATCCTTTTTAGGGGTAACAGCAACATTGCCTTTATCATTAATAGAAAAAAAGTTTACGCCCCAGCCCTGAATGTTATACAGCTCAGCCGAGTCCTCTATGCGCCATTTTCTCATTTTTTTGTTATATTGATTCTAATATGCTGTTTACTATATACCATGCAAAGATATGAATAAGTGTAACGAGTAAACGCTATAACATCTCAAAAAATTCTTAAATTTGCACATTAATAACAATTACAATGATCCAAGTCCAAAAAATTGTAAAATCATTCGGTTCGCTTACGGTGTTAAAGGCTGTTGATGCTGAGATACCAGCTGAGAAGGTTGTGGCTATTGTGGGGCCTAGCGGAGCAGGGAAAACCACCCTGCTTCAGATTATGGGTACGCTAAGCAAACCCGATTCCGGAAAAGTTCTGATTGATGGAACGGACCTCTCTCGCCTTCGTGATAAGCAGCTGGCTGCATTCAGGAATCAAAATATTGGCTTCGTTTTTCAGTTTCATCATTTGCTACCGGAATTTACCGCGCTTGAAAATGTTTGCATTCCGGGGTTTATTGCCCAAAAGGCAAAAGTTGCTGTTGAGAAGGATGCGAAGGAGATGCTCGATTTTCTTGGGCTGCAGGACAGGATGGAGCATAAACCCGCCGAGCTGTCAGGAGGCGAACAGCAACGTGTTGCCGTTGCCAGGGCGCTAATTAATAAACCTAAGGTTATTCTGGCCGATGAGCCATCGGGTAACCTTGATTCTAAAAATAAGGAGGATCTTCATAACCTTTTCTTTACCCTGCGTGATGAGTTTAAGCAGACCTTTGTAGTGGTTACGCACGACAAGGAGCTTGCTGCAATGGCTGACATTCAGCTAACCATGAACGATGGGCAATTCGTTTAAAGAGTGCTAGATCCAGAAAATATTAAGGATTTTTTAGAGGAGAAGTATAAATTGTATGCATCCCCCCGGTTTATTGAGTCTGATCCAATACAAATTCCAAAAAAATATAGCCGTAAGGAGGATGTTGAGATTGCTGCTCTCCTTACCGCAACCATTTCCTGGGGGCAACGCCCACAGATCATTAAGTCTGCCAATTTATTAATGGACAATTTGGGTGAATCGCCATTCGAATTTGTTACAGAATGTTCCAATACGGATGTTCAATCATTAAATCAATTCTACTACAGAACTTTTAACGGCGTGGATTGCGTGGCCTTCATTTCATCACTTAAGTGGGTGTATAATGAGTATGGTGGCCTTGAAAAACTTTTTAACGAGGGGTACTCCTTGTTTGGAAATATACAGGGAGCAATCACATATTTTAGACAAAAGTTTTTAGGGCGTAGCTTCCCCGACAGGTCATGTAAACACGTATCTAACCCCGCTGCTGGTTCTGCTGCTAAAAGATTAAACATGTTTCTTAGATGGATGGTGCGCTCTCCAAAAGAGGGAGTTGACTTTGGCTTGTGGAATGATATACCAAAATCTGCGCTTATGCTACCTCTGGATGTGCATTCCGGAAGGGTTGCGAGGTCGCTGGGCCTATTAACCCGTAAACAGAACGATTGGAAAGCGGTGGAGGACGTTACCAGGAATCTACGTAAGTTTGATCCGCTTGATCCCGTAAAGTATGACTTTGCTCTGTTTGGTCTTGGTGTGTTTGAAAAATTCTAATCAGTTTATGCCAAATAATTACTTTAAGTTTAAGAATTTTACCATACAACAGGAGAGGTCGGTCATGAAGGTTGGAACCGATGGCGTATTGCTGGGTGCGTGGGCAGATGTTGGCGAAGCCAAATCCATTCTTGATGTTGGAACGGGAACAGGCCTGATTGCAATAATGCTGGCTCAGCGTTCTGATGCAGCAATTGATGCGGTTGAAGTTGACAGCATGTCGGCGCTACAAGCAAAGGAGAATGTTTCTAACAGTAGCTGGGCTAGCAGAATTACGGTAGAGAACAAATCGTTTCAAGAATTTAGCTCGGAATGCTCGTTTAGGTATGATTTGATTGTATCAAACCCGCCCTATTTTATCAACTCACACAAATCCCCTTCGGAGGGAAGGTCGCTTGCTCGCCACACCGATGAGCTACCCTACGATGATTTGCTTAAAGGTATCAACGCATTATTATCCTCAAAGGGACGTTTTGCAGGGATATTCCCTTATGTTGAAGGGAATATCTTTATAGCAAAAGCAGCAACCTATGGGTTATACTGCAATAAGAAGGTGAATGTTTTAGGTAAGAGGAAGGGTACCATTAAAAGGCTCTTGCTGGAGTTTAGCTGTATTAAAGAACCCCTTACGGAACGTTCCCTGGCAATTAGATGCGATCAGGAGGGATATGCTCCTGAATACAAGCAGTTGACAAAGGATTTTTACTTAAATTTTTAGCCAATAAGAGCATCCCCATTAGTGCTTCAAAAAAATCAATAAAAAACCGCCAGGTAAGGTGCCTGGCGGTTGTAATTATTTTGAGGTATAAAGATTAAGCTAGAGCGTTCTACCTGGATACTTCTTTAATCCCTCCTCCAGGGTTTCCATGGCATTCTTCAGATCATCAATTTTAAGAACGTAAGCAATTCTAACCTCATTCTTACCCAAGCCGGGAGTTGCATAAAATCCTGATGCAGGAGCAAGCATAACGGTTTGCTTGTTGTGCGCAAAACTCTCAAGAAGCCACTGTGAGAACTTATCGGCATCGTCAACAGGGAGTTTTACAACGGTGTAAAAAGCACCCTTTGGTTTTGGGCAAACAACGCCCTCCATTTTGTTTAGGGCTTCAACCATGTAGTTACGACGCTGAATGTACTCCTCGTAAACCTCATCAAAATACTCTTTGGGGGTGCTCAGGGCTGCCTCCGCAGCAATTTGCCCGTACGATGGCGGGCAGAGGCGTGCTTGCGCAAACTTCATGGCGGTAGCCATTAGCTCCTTATTGCGTGATATTAATGCGCCAATCCTTACACCGCACATGCTGTAGCGCTTCGATACGGAGTCCATTAGCACAACATTGTTTTCAAGCCCTTCAAGGTTCATTACAGAGAAGTGCGATTCACCATCGTAGCAGAATTCACGGTACACCTCATCTGAGAAAAGGAACAGGTCGTGCTTTTTAATAAGTTTGGCAAGCTCTTCCAGCTCTTCGCGTGAGTAAAGATACCCTGTGGGGTTATTAGGGTTGCAAATTACAACCCCCTTGGTTTTGGGCGTAATAAGCTTCTCAAACTCAGAAATTGGAGGTAGAGCAAAATTATTCTCTATTGATGATGTAACGGGTACTACCTTAACACCTGCCGATGTGGCAAAACCATTATAGTTGGCGTAGAATGGCTCCGGAGCAATTATCTCGTCACCATGATCTAGGCAACTCATAAAACCAATGGTTATGGCTTCGGAACCTCCTGCGGTAATAATAATATCGTTGTGCGTAATGTCAATATCAACGCTCTTGTAATAGTCGGCAAGCCCCCTGCGGTAGCTCTCGTTACCTGCTGAGTGGCTGTACTCAACCACCTTCATTGTGTTTTCTTTTATCGCCTTTATGGCTACCTCCGGGGTGGGTATATCTGGCTGACCAATATTTAGGTGATAAATTCTATTTCCTTTACGCTTTGCCTCCTCGGCATAAGGTACAAGCTTACGGATGGGGGATGAGGGCATTGCCTTCCCTTTTTCTGATATTTGTGGCATGATGAGTTAATTTTATGTGTTCATACTAATTATATAACCTGCTAAAAACTCCAAATTTAGCAGAAATAATATGAATATAAAGCGTAAAAGATTAAAGTAAACCAATAAATGCTATTAAACATTCGTTGGCTTAAGCATCATTTAGCCAGTAGTTTAAAAAACTTCTAAGGGCTCTATCTTTTATTTATTGCTTCGTGAATCTCCCTAAAGTAGGTGATTTCCAGTCTTCTTTTTGCATTTGCAAAGGCTTCCTTCCCAGCTTCATCATGCTCAAAATGCCTGCCTGTAAACCCTTCAAGGGGTTTATGATACAATTGATTGCCTTCATTTGTTTCAAGACTTATGTAGCCTTCAAGGGCTACGTTTTTAAACTGCCCGGTTTCGCCACTTTTGCTTGTTGCCGCCGTTATTCTTATAATATAATCTGCCGCTTTCTTATCGTTTTTAATTAGGTAGCCAGATTCAATTGCCTTGTTTCTGAAGCTCTCGGTAAGATATCCAACGGGTTCTCCAAGGTTTACCTCATTGGATATAACTACAATTACGGGCTTTTCAATGTTAATGCGTATATTCCCCTGAGGAAGGTTGAATCTGGTAATTAACCTACGAATTGTGGGGTCCTTTGTAGCCTCGTTAAGTATATCGGTGAGGTCAATTGTAGCTGTAAGGTTCTCAAAGCTGCGAGATGACCTAACCACATCAATATCGAAGGCAACAACCCCCTTGCTATTTGTTCTTTTGTTGTTATTCCTTATGGGGCGTTCCGAATAGCTAACGGCAATTGGAATTTCTGAAATGCCTTGTACCTCTCCATAGTTGACTTGGTATTTCAGTAATTTTGAGGAGATGCTCCCCCCTGTTTTAACCTTTACCAACGGATTAACAGGTACTATTTCAAGGCTGGCAATGGTTTCTGACAGCTCTTTAAAGATACTGTTCCCTAAAAAGATCTCTTCCCCTCTAAAATCAACAGGTAAAGGCTCTGCAAAGTATGATTTTATTGGTTCAAGAGCTTTTATTAGTTGAACTACCGAAAGTCTTATGTTATTGTTATCGCGAGCGTTTATGCCATCGCTAAATAGGTTTAACGATTGCGATACGGCATTCTGCTTTCGCTGCTCAACCAGCTCCTGATATTTTGCCTTGGATAAACGGTAATATACCCAGTAATTATCTACTCCTTCCCATGTGTCAACAATCTCGTATCCTTCAAGATCCTGCTCGGTTTGTGAACGAATGGTAGAGGTTAAATCCTCGCTAAAGTTAAGGTTAGACTCAAAAGCATGAATAACTGAATTTGATGATATGTTTATGGATATTTCTCCGGCTAAATCGGCTAGTGCATTCTGTCGTGCAGCTTGTTGATACTGACTAATATTACTTGTTTTATTTGCTGCGCCAATTCCATAGTAATATACCTGTGATGATGGGCGACTTTTTACCCATTCAGGTTCAGGGGTGGCGGGTGTTTGTGCTTTCTTGCTTCCACCGCAACTGCTTAACAATAATATGCTTATAAAAATTGGCAGTAAATATCGTACTTTCATCTAGTTGTTTTTTAGTAGGGGTTAGTATATTTCCGTTTGCATGTTACCCTTCATCTTTTTATTTGCTTAATTATCTGGATTGTATGCATTAATTTTGCTGGCTACCTTATTAGCAGCATTATTAAGCATCTCTTCTTGTAGAGTTTCAACAGGCTTAATCTCCCTATTGGCATCAACAAGCTTCTGTAGCTCCCTTACAGCAGAAAATTTGTCTTCAATTTTATCCTTAGGTGAATCTTTGCGCTGATGCTCCCAGTAGCCAGGGACTAACTTAGATTTATCACCATTAAAAATCACATAATGAACCTTGTCGTTTTGCTTAAGGTTTAGCGCATCGGAGACCAGTACTGCACCTGTTTCGGTTGAGCTTAACCTGTATTGAAAAGATAGGGTAACTGAGTTTGCCTGTGTTACTTCATGATACACTACCTTGTGATATTTTGTCTCCTTTCGCTCGGTGCCTGTTGCCCTATCCTTTGTTGTAACAACTTCTTTTACGTAGCCCCTTCTCTCCGTTTTATGTACTTTCCCCCTTGATACGTTGTGCCTTATAATGGAACCATTAAGAATTGCCTTGGCCGCAAATAATTTACCAACCTGGATATCAGACCCTAATGTTGTGCCCTGTGCTTGCTGTTCAATAAACTGATCAATGTTTTCCGAATCAACAACTCTGATAAAAGGATTCTGTAGATTATTAATTGCACTTTCCACTCTACTTTCAACCATCACGGCAATATCGCCCTGTCTGGTTTTGTTCTCAAAATCACCTATCGATATGGTTAACATTCCTTTAAGTAGAGCTTCGTCTCGTAAATCTTTGGTATCTTTATAGTTACCCAAATTGATGAGAATTCCATTAAAGCTATGATATGCCTTACGATACTGTTCGTTAGTGAGGTAGCTTAACCCTTCCCTATAGGCTGGTTCAGCCTTCGACACCTTCATAAACTCGTCAATACCTTGAAATTCAGGGTCTATGTTTTTTATTTCAGTAAACTTTGCTTCCGACTCCCTAAACTTCTCCTCATCAAGTAGAATCCTTGCCTCGTTGTAAAGAGACTCAAGGTATCGGGGTTTCGCCTCGTCAAAATACGATTGGGCTGTTCGCGATAAGTCTAAATTTATTCCAGCTTCCGCAATCTTTTCATGGTATTCTTTTGCATCCAGAAAATTGTAAACTGTTTGCTTATCGTCCCCATCAAAGTAGCTCTTATTTACCTCATGGGTTTTGTCGTCAAGCACACGCTGACCATTCTTTTTAAGGCCAACCGCTGCATCAACATTCTTTGGGTTTGCATTTATGGACTGGTAAAACATGTCGGCAGCCATTTCGTACATGCCCGACTGCTCAAATTTAAGTCCGCGCTTTGCTAAGCGCTTTGATACGCAGCCTGTAAATACAACTGTTACAGCAAGTAAAATAATTGGTAATACTCTTTTCATATGGTTTGATTGTTTTGATTTTTGCAAAATTACTTTTTCAAATACTATGCCCAGAAATATTTTGGGAAAGTTAAAAATAATTTATGTTTTT
>JBKHAH010000017.1:0-44649 GCA_046542995.1 Bacteroidales bacterium | reverse complement strand
ACAAAATCAACACATTAACAAATTATTGTGAATTTTCTCCGGACACTACTGATTTAAAATTTATCACGTAACCAAATAGTTGAGGGATAGCTTTTTTTTAGCTATTTGATAAAGCAACTACTAAAACCAAACCATTTGTTCTCCGTAATTTCGGAAAGAAAATATTCAATAAAATATCACCATGAAAACCCTTAGAGGCCGGCTGCTTATCGGATATCTTGGCATAACAATAGTAATGATATCGCTAATCCTTGTATTTAATTCTCGATACTTTCATAAAAGGGATTCGATAAACAATGCTACCAACAACATAGAGCACCTTTACACCCTTTTCTTGAAGGATACCCGAATTATTGCCGACCTGTTCCGAGATGATACACGCAGGCCTGAGCTATTTATTCACGATAGCACAGAACTTCTGGCTCAACATCATTTTCTTTTGCAAAAACTTGATGAAAGTAGAAATGCAATTTATAAGGCTCACCCCATACAATCAGTGGGTTTACTTGATGAGGTCAGCAACATTTATCGTTCAATTTCTAAGTACAGCGAAACAATTGAAATGATATTAGAAAATGTTAGATACAGGGGGTTTAAAGACTTTGGCATTGAAGGGGAGATGAGAGGATATATCCATAAACTTGAAACCTATCCACAACTAAATCAGGCGGAAATTCTTAGCCTGCGCCGTCATGAAAAGGATTACATAATCAGAAACGATACCACGTATATAGAAAAACTAGATAAACTTACGGACAAACTACTCCTTGATGCCAGCAAAACGAATTTTGATTCTCCACATGATAGAGATACTGTAATTTACCTATTAACATCATACAGAAACACATTCCAACGAATGGTTCAGATCGATAGCCTGGTTGGTATTGGAAGCAGCACTGGATTAAAGGCTGATCTTGACCAGCAAATTGCAACCATTGATGATAGCTTCACAAAAATACTCAGCGCTGTTCATCAAAAGAAGAACGTCTATTTGCAAAGGTTAAGGCTGGAATATGCTCTCTTCTTTCTTCTGCTCATAACAATAATCATATTCAATAGCTATTTCCTTTCGCATACAACTACTAAACCCTTGGCAATTCTTATAAAGAATGTTAATGAGTATGTTTCCTCAAACTTCACCGTCAACAAGAAGGTTGATTTTAAAAACATCCCACAAGAAGTACAGGAATTAGTAAGTAGTTTCAACAATATGGTTGACCAGCTGGAAAAAAGAGAGCTGGCTCGCCTAAATGCAGAATCGAATATTGTTGAGGCGGAAATAAAATATCGAGAGATGGCCGAGTTGCTCCCTGTGGGTATTTTTGAGACCGATGACAAGGGTTATTTTCAGTTTGTAAATCGGGCGTGGGTTAAATCATTGGGGTTTTCAAAAAAAGAATCAAAACTGAAGCTGAATTTCTCTCAAGTCATTACTAAACAAGATTTTCAGAGGCTTTTCAATGGCTATAAAACCAACCATGTTGAGTGTAACGCAATTAGAAAAAATGGAAGCACTTTTAGCGCTGTGCTCATTACCAACGAGGTTGTCAAAAACCATAAAAGGAAAGGTATTCGCGGGATCTTAATTGATAACACCGAGAGGAAAAAGATAGTTGATGCCCTAAAATCAGAGAAGCTTAAGGCACAGCAGAGTGATAAACTTAAAACAGCATTCCTAGCCAACATGAGCCACGAAATACGAACCCCGATGAATGCAATAATAGGTTTTTCAAACCTGCTTAAAATTGATTTAAATACTAGTGAGAGGCAAAAGGAATACATTGAGACGATTCAAAAAAGTGGAGAGCACCTACTGAATTTAATTGATGATATTATTGATATTGCAAAAATTGAATCGGGGGGACTAAGCATTTCAACCACAGGTTGCAATCCTCATATTATTTTAAACGAGGTAGCCAGTATGTTCTCTAGTAAACTGAATATGCTCAACAAATCAGAGGTTAAAATCCAAGTATCGAACCACCTGCCCAAGGATGTTCTTATCTTATCAGACTCAACAAGGGTAAAACAAATACTTGTGAATTTAATGAGCAATGCGTTGAAATTCACTCATAAGGGTTACGTTGAGATTGGAGCGTCAATTGAAGATTATGAGCGAATTAAATTCTACGTAAAGGATACGGGGATAGGCATAGAGCCTAAAAACATTAAGGTAATCTTCGAAGCCTTCCGTCAGGCAAACGATGAAATAGCTCCTAACTACGGGGGAAATGGGCTAGGTTTACCAATCTCAAAAAATCTCGCAAACCTTCTGAATGGTGATATTTGGGTTGAATCTGAAATAGGAAAAGGCTCAATCTTTTACTTTACAATTCCTTATGATCCAGTTTTCGAAGTTAAAAAGGTAGAGAATGTTCAACCTTCACTAAATGATAAGAATGGTCTCATTCAAGAGGCAAGCAATAACACCATTCTTATTGCCGAGGACGATAACTCAAACTATTACTATTTAAGGGAGTACCTTTCCCGATTTAACCTAAGGATCCTAAGAGCCGAGAATGGCCTTCAAGCTATAGATATGTGCAAAAAGAACGATATTGATTTGGTGTTTATGGATATTCAAATGCCCTTAAAAAATGGGTATGAGGCCACCAAAGCTATAAAAGCAATAAAACCCAATCAAATAATTATTGCGCAAACCGCCTACGTGCTCGCAGGTGAGCGTGAGCGATGCTTAAACGCTGGATTCAATGAGTATTTGGCGAAGCCATTGAGTTTTACAGCTATTGATGAGGTTCTTAATCAATATCTATTAAAAAAAAAGGGTGTAATTCGTAAAGTTAATCTCAATCTGGTATAGAACGCTCTATTTACAATGTTCTTATCCATTCAATCTTCCACAATTATAATCAAACTATATCAATTATTCTTTTGGTATTACTCCCAATATTACGCGTAAAATACCATAAAACTTTATTAAATCGGCATTAGCACAAAGGGCAAACGTAAGATTTATTTGACATTGTCATTTTTTTTTTGTAATATGTTAAAATAAGTTGATATGATATATCATCATAGAGTTCGGCATTAATCTAATTTAACAAGAACCAAAAACGAAACAAATCAACTTGTGTTACTGACATTTGTGTTTCGCTGCTGGATTTATAGTTCAATACGGAAAATTGCAGGTGAACTGAGCCAAAAAAGCCCTTGCCAAAACCCTGTATCATTGTTTATTATTATTTATTAAAAATCATGTTCTGAGAATCCAAAAAAATAAAATATTTATAAACCTTTTAACACAATCTAAAAATGAAACCAAATAACTATTTCTTAAAATGGACAGGAATAGCAATAATCGCAGCAATGCTTGCTTTTGCCGGTTGCTCTGGCGATAAGGTAGATAATAAAGAGGAGGCGCAGAAGCTGCTCGAAAAACAGGCACAGGTGCTCGAAACAGAACAGGAATCAATGGAGCAAATCCTTCAGAAATTTAGGAAAACCAGAGATTCTCTTGAAGCAGAACAGGGCAGACTCCTTCAATCTAAGGAGGAGGTAGAATCAGAAATGAAAAAGGTGGATGAAACGCAGACTGGTATTGCAGAAACCCTTAAACAATCGCAGGTCGATTCCATGGAGGAGTCAAAATCAAAACTGGAAAACAGGCTAAAGACACTTAACGACAGTTTGGATACCGTTGCTTCAAAGATGGAGAAGATGGAGCAGCAGAGTAAAGAGCTTAACCTAAAAGAAGAGCAACTACTGAATCAGAAGGGAACTGCTCGCGAGAAGTTAGTTACAGGTATTGCTGGCATAGATGATCGTATGGATGACATTGAAAAAAAGCAACTTGTAAAAAAGCAGGAGCTATCGCTGAATGAGCAGAAAATAATACTTGCTGAGAAAAAAATAGAACTACTCAACGATGAGAAGAACCTCTATCAGAGAGAAAAGAACGATCTGCTCAAGAAGGATGCTGATGACTCGAAGCTGGAAGATTACAACCAGAAAATTAGCGAGATAAATGGGTCTATTCAGGATGAGAAGAACAAGATTAAGAATGCAGAGAGTTCAATCAGTTCGATAAATGCATGGTTGAATGATGTTAGTGAGCTTGAATCCAAACTAAGAGCTATGATGGAAAAGGAGTACGGTGAGAATGAGACCATCGAAAACTTTACCAACGAAGAGATGAACAGGCTAAGGAATGAACAGCAGAATGTAACTACTGAACAAACCAAACTGGACTCAATACAAAACCTACTGGATGAACAGCGTTCAAAAGTTGATAATCAACTTGCATCAGTAGATGAGGAGCTGACGCTTCTTAAGGGAAAGGATATATCAAAGATTCTAGCAGAACGATCTGCACTTGAAACGGAAGAAGCAGCACTTTCCGAAAAGGAAGCTGATCTGGCAGAAGAGAGCGCAGGATCCGTTTCATCATCCGTATCTGGTTTTTCAGATAACGAATTGTTCTCAGAGTTGGAAAAAGAAATTGAGAAAAAAAGAGCTTCAATTGAATCCCTAAAATCAGAAATTGCTGAGGAGCAACAGCAAGTAGCTGAGAAAAAAGCGAAAATTGAGGAAAAGCGCTCCAAGGCAGCTAGTGCAATCGGCATAACTGCAATTACCCTGATTATTGCAGGACTACTGATTATTGTTATATTCTATTACGTTGGAAAGCGTAATAAAAAGAAGTAGGATTAGAAAAATAGTACAAATCATAAAATTATATATTATGACAACGAAAGAAAATAGTGACAACAAAAAGAAAGAAAGCGGTTTCTGGGAAGAAACCAAAGGCAATATAAGTGACGGTGCAAGAATTATTGGCGAAGAGGCTAGAGATTTGGGAGAGAGAATATCATCATATTCTGAAGAGATTTTCGGGAAGGTAAAAGAGAAATCCTCCGAATTTTTTGAATCTGGCAAACAGCTCACGCTCGATGCCGTAAACCGCGCTCAAGAGCTTGCAGAAAAGTATCGTGAACATGCAGAAATCCGTAAGTTGAATGAAGAGAAAAAGAAAGTGGCTGCACAGCTGGGCATGAATTTCTACCTAATTCTTAAGAACAATGAGAATAAGGTGCCACCCACAATCCTAAGGAGGAAAGCTATCAAGTCAACACTTAGCGAAATGGAGGAGTTAGATAAAAAGATCCTTGATTTGAAGGATAACGATGATCAGCAAACATAAATATGCTTGTATCTCCGTCAGTGAGCATAAAGCACTCACTGACGTTCTTTCCCTATTAAAAAAACTAAAATTTAAACAGATGAAACGAACTGTACTAATTAATATTGCAAATTATATACTGGCAATATACACTGCCGCCTGGATATACTACGCTGCTTTTAACTGGGATATATTCTCCATTAAACTAAATACTAATGCAGGGTTCTCTGTAATTGCCGGGTACCCTTTTGTATTCTTTTTCCTGCTTGGATTGGTGGCTCTGCTAACCATAAAATACTTTATGTATTTGAATAAGGTGCATGCAGATAAAGCAGAAAAGGATAGCGCTCACAAAATCGCAATTATGGAGAAAGATATTGAGCTTCTGAAAATGAAAGAGATGCTCTTTAAGATGCAAACATCGGAAATGGGCAGAAATAGCTCTAACCTAAATGCACTCCACGAAAAACTTGACAGCCTCTCGAAACAGATTAGCGGAGAAGAAGAGAAAAAAGAAGAGGACGAGAAGGAGAACGAGAGGGAGAATGAGAGGGATAATGAGGAGGATTAGTTCTTAATCTTTTTAATAATCTCCTTCTTCAGCGATTCTATCTCATCAACTGAAGGGCTTCCATTGGTGGGCGGTTTACTCATAACATTATGTATAAAGTGAGTTTGCTCCTCGTACTGTGTGCAAGCTTTACATATCATTTTATGAGCCTTAAGCTGCAACTTCTCGGTAAAACTGAGCTTAATATGTAGTTTCTTCTCCATTAGTTCGGTTGCCTTAAGGCATGACAATAAAAGTTTGTTCATCAATCTGCTCATGCCTATCGCTTTTTAAACCAATTCTCCTCAATACATCCTCTCAGCTGTAGCTTTGAGCGATGGAGTATCTGCCAATAATTAGTAGGGGTAATTCCCAGTTCCTGACAAATATGGTCGCTTTTTCTATCGTCAATATATTATAGCTGCACGCATGACTGCCAAGCTTCTGGGAGCAAGCCAATACAAAGGCTTAATATCTTATTAAAATCCTTATTATCCAACAAATGCTCCTCATCGTAATCCCAATGCATGGGAGCCGATTGGGGAAGCCAGCTGCCCTCATCATCAAAAAACCTACTGGTTGCCTTAGGCTCTAACCCATAGTTAGCCTGCTGCTTTACTTTGGATCGATAGTAGTCGATAATCATTCGATTTAGTATGGAGAAAAGCCAGGTTTTATGGGTGCTTTTGCCCTTAAAGTATTTAAATGATGGTAGGTCGCCAAGAAGGTTTCCTGAACTAAATCGCGAGCTAACTCATAGTCGGGTATTTTAAATTTAGCCCATGACAGAAGGGTCTCGGTATGCTCGTCAACCAGCTGGGAAAAAGTATGTGATTCTTCGCTAGGTACCATATAAAAATATCAGGTGAATTACATTTCCTTACTCTCACATGCTAACTAAATAATCACAGAGCATTTATTAGGTTTTATAAGCTCACTAGGTTTCTAGTTACACTCATTTACGCCAAAAACAAACTGATCAATAACCTCAAGCTCCTTTGCTAACTCAGCACCCTTAAACCCGGATATATCTTCGTTGGAAACAAAATACGGGTAGTACCTTAAAAAGTATGCCGAGACAGGGAGGTATGACCAATGCCACTTCTCTTCCTCGTAACCAGTTCTATTGGTTTCACCCTTGCTGGATAACACATTACAAAAACCAAATTTATAGGCATTATTACTTAGCCACTCAAACTCTTTTAAACCTTCGCCTGAGTCAAAATATTTATTGTTTAAACTATTTATATCGATATCTGTGCCCCAATGGTGACGGGAGGTTCCAGGCATAGAGCTGTACTCTAATATATCCAAGGCTTTTTTAATATTGTTTTCCAATCTATTCCTCTCCCATTTCCACTCCCAAATATCTCTCTGGTGATAAAAACTTCTTGCACCTGAAATTATTTTCAATTTTATACTATCCCTTAAAGCAGCTTCACGCATCTGCTTAAAAGCATGATAGGTTTGCTTCTCAAGGTAGATCTCTCTATCAGTAAAGCCTTTTGATACTTTCACAAAATTATCATCCTCTTTATAGGTGATTTTTCCTACGAATAAACTCTTAAGGTATGCACTATCCGATAAATAAGAAGATATTGTAGTACAACCACTATGTATTGGTTTGGGATGTATAAACAACAACGATAAAAATAAGCAAGCAACAAAAATAATTCTTAGCATTCCGTTCATTCTGCAATTAAAAATTAGAATTCGCAACTTAAATCTGGTCTTATACCTACAATTAAAATATCATCAACCTGCTCAAGGTTCCCTTTCCACTCATTAATACTACCTAGAAGATACTTCTTCTGAATTTCCATAGGGTACTTATGTATGCTCAGTAAAAGGTGACGGAACCTACGAAACTTATACTTTTTTCCTTCTGCCCCTCCAAACTGATCAACATAACCATCGGTAAACATGTATATCATATCTTTGGGCTGTATTTCAATTTCATGATTGGTAAACAAAGGCTTATTGGTCTCATAGCCAATACCAACGGTATATCTATCGCCCTTTATCTCAATAATTTTACTATCCCTTATAAGATATAAGTTGCTAAAAGCCCCAGCAAACTGAATGGTTTTTTTCTCCTTATCAATTATTGAGAACGAAACGTCCATCCCATCCTTTACATTCATTGTGTTCTCTTCGTCGGTTTTTGAAAAAGTTTCGTGAACCCCCTTATCCAACCGGTTGAGAATTTCAGCGGCATTAATTACCCCCATTACGTTGATGATATTACGAAGAAGCTCCACCCCAATTATTGACATGAATGCTCCAGGCACCCCGTGCCCAGTACAATCAATTACAGCAACAAACACCTTATTATCTGTTTCGTTAATCCAATAAAAATCGCCGCTTACAATGTCCTTTGGCATATACAGAATGAATGAATCGGGGATAATTCTCCTAAAATGAATTGGAGTAGGTAGCAATGCCTCCTGTATTCTCTTTGCATAGTTAATGCTATCGGTAATGCTTTTGTTTTTTGAGAGCATCTCCTCTTTCTGCCTCTCCATCTCCACCATAGTAAATTCACGCTCTTTAAGAAGCCTGCTTGTTTTTCGCAGCATTCTGGTTCTGGTACGCAGAAAGAATACTATTGATATTACAAAAAGGACACCGTACAACCAGAGCGCTACCTTCGATTTCCAAAATGGAGCAACAACAACAATCTTTACAGATACTCCTTCCTGATTCCAAACACCATCACTATTTGAGCCTCTTACCCTAAAAATGTACGTACCCTCCGATAGGTTTGAGAATGTTGCATAGTGCCTTGTACCAATGCTAACCCACTCATTCTCCAACCCCTCCATTCTATACTCATACAGATTGCTCCGTGGCCTAGTAAAATCAAGCGCTGCAAATTCTATGTTTATTAATGAGAAGCCTTGCTTAATAACAACCTCATCAATACCTACAATGGGAATATTCTTTGCACCTTCCGAATCAATAACTTCAAAAGAAGAGATTACAACACGAGGTGGATTGGCGTTAATCTGAATTGAGTCTGGATAAAATGCATTCAGTCCGGATATACCACCAAACAAGAGCTCGCCAGTTGCAGTTTTATAGCTTGCCCCTACATTAAACTCGTAGCTTTGAAGACCATCACTTACTCCATAGGATGATATGGTTCCATCGTTTTTTACAACGGCAAGGCCCCAGTTTGTACTTACCCAAATATTTCCATGATCATCCTCTTCAATGGCATAAATTAAATTATTTGGCAAGCCATCAACCTCAGTAAAAAGTGTAAACTCCTGATTATCCGTATTGTAATTATGAAGCCCTGAGGGGGTTCCTATCCACAATGTACCTTCCTTTTCTAAATGTAAGCAAACGATATCGTTGGTTATTAAGCCTTCATCCTTACTTTCTGAGGTTTGGAAAATCGCTTTGACCTGCTGCTTCTTAATATCAAAAAGATTGAGCCCATTGAATGTGCCCACCCATAGGGTATCGCCATCTGGCGCAATGGCATGAACTTCATTTGAGGACAAGCTGGTTGAATCAGCGGGGTCATGATAAAAACTTCTTAAAGAATCGCCATCGAATAGATGGAGACCAATGCTTGAGGCAAACCAAAGCATCCCGTACTTATCCTCCTGTATTGAATAGATCCTGTTCTCTGAAAAAATTGAGGAAGCATCAATGCCCTTCTCTTTAAAGAAATCGACAAACCTTCGCCTAGCTGAATCAAATACCTGCACGCCATTTCGTGTTCCAATAATTATCTGCCCATTAGAACTCTCAAATATTGTATGTACATAATCATTTGAAATCTTATTTGTTGAATGATTCTCTGAGAAAACAATTGACTTTTCGGTATCTCTATTAAAAAGATGAAGTCCTGTGCCCCATGTTCCTACCCAGGTTCTTCCTTGGCTATCTTCAAGCACAGAGGCTATGGTATTGCTTGAAAAAAGATTCGAACCATCGGTTCGCTTACTATAGAGCTTAAATTTTTGTTCCTTTGTGTCCAGTTTCATTAACCCCGATTGGCTACCAAACCAAACAATGTTTGATTCATCCTCTACAATGGTGGTTATGTTTGTTGAGTAGAGCCTAGTATCTTTAACGTAGATTTTTCGGGATGTGAAGTTATTCTCATCGTAATTAAAACTACATAGCCCCTTGTCGGTTCCTATCCAGAGCGTACCATTACTATCCTGAAAAACTGCATTTACAATATCATCCAATAGGCTGTTTGGATTATTTGGATTATGGTAATAACGCGTAACGGTCTTACTATCTGGCGACAACCTGTTTAAACCATCAGCAGTAGCCACCCAAATATTACCAAAATGATCCTCGTAGATATCTTTAACCCTATTGTTACTAAGTGAGTTCCTATCGTTTGGGTTGTAATTATAGCGCTTAAACAAACCTAACTTGCGGTTAAATAACATCAAACCATCCTTGCTTCCCACCCATAATCGCTGCTGACCATCCTCAAATATTTTAAAATCATTATTTTCCGCTGTATAGGAGAATGGGTCTGAAAAATGTGGATATCGAATAAAAGTATCCGTTGTGGAGTCGTACCTGTCTAAAGATTCCAATGTTTTTACCCAAACTATACCATAGCTATCTTGAAAAACATAAAAAACTCGGTTTGCACTAATGGAATTCGGATCATCCGGTTTATGAAAGTAGTTTTTGAAAGTATCGGTTGATCTATCGTAGTAACTTAAGCCATTCCAAGTACCAATCCATAAATTCTTATCATTATCCTCACAAATAGAATTAATATTGTTGTTGCTTAGCGTTGCTTTATCAAGGGGATTATTCCTATAGTGCTTAAAGGTGTAGCCATCAAAACGATTCAACCCATCCTGCGTCCCAACCCATAAGAATCCATAGGAATCAAGTAATAAAGCACTTACAGCCGACTGGGAGAGACCTGCCTCAATATCATATAGATCCACCCTTACTGTACTATCATCAGCAAAGGCATTGCCGGCACTAAACAGCAAAAGCTGAAAAATGCTAGCGAACGTGAAAAATAATAAATAATGGGCCTTTCTCATATCAAGCCAAAATAGTAAAAAATATTAATATTTAAACATCTTTTAGAACGGCTCCTTCAATAAAACTTTTTCCAATAAACCTATTTGAGGGCGAATGTACCAGCTCTCCTAATCCTAAAGACTGCCACTTTTTATCTATAAATGAAATGGTTTCGGGTTTGGAAACAACGATATTTGGCCAATGGCGAGGAAAATTATCTGTTGAAAAAGATTTTCTTGTACCATTAATAAAAAGACATGACATTCCTTCAGAATCCATCTTAATTAAGGAGCAGTCTCTAGCGGCATCAATATTACCTGACATATACCAAATAACCGTTGAAATACTATTAAGGGGAATCTCTTTGTCTACAGCAATCATGATTTTGGGGCAGTTCGACCCAAGAGTTTTCATTATTTTTTGAGCAATAGTGTTTACATCGGGGGTTCTTTTTTTATCTACCGACAGTAAAAGAATTGGGAGCCCCAAGCCAATAAGCGATGTACTAAACCCTTCAACCATATCAATACCAGAACTCAGAAATTCTGCTATTGCTTCTGAATCTGCAAGTTGGCAGGTCGGCTGGTTTTCATCTATTTCTTCAGGAAACTTTTCAGTTGCATCAACAAGGAGCTTCCCCCCAAGGCCAGATCTGTCAGAAGCATGGTCAAGCACATCCAACGGGCCCTTACCAAAGTGAATATCTGAACCGGGAATGAAATTTCTTGTAACTGCTTTTGCCAGCTCCAGATGATTACGAATATCTACCTCACTATCAACCACTACCATAATTTTATTAAACATCATTTGGCCTGCCCCCCACAAAGCGTTTGCCACCTTATATGCCTGACCCGGATATGTCTTACTAATTTTTACAATCGCAATATTATGAGCAACCCCCTCCTCTGGCAAATACATATCTTCCACTTCTGGAAGCATGGTAAATTTAATTGGGCTTAGGAATATCCTTTCTGTAGCTTTCGCTAAATATACATCCTCCATTGGTGGCACGCCAACAACCGTAGCAGGATATATTGCTTTGCGCTTATGGGTAATGCAGGTTACATGGAACTTGGGGTACCAATCGGCCAAAGAGTAGAAGCCGGTATGATCGCCAAAGGGCCCTTCCCATGCCAAATCCTCCTGCGTATCAACATAGCCTTCAATAATAATATCGGCATCACTTGGTACGTCGATGTCAACGGTAATACCCTTTACTAGTTTCACTGGTTTTTTTCTTAAAAATCCAGCCAGCAGGAATTCGTCAATATTATCTGGTAATGGAGCTGTTGCTGAGTATGTATATGTAGGGTCGCCTCCCAATGCAACTGCGATAGGCATTTGCTCACCTCGCTTTTTATACTCTGCATAGTGCCTTGCTCCTGTTTTATGTCTATGCCAATGCATGCCGGTTACATCTTTTGAAAAAACCTGCATTCTGTACATCCCTACATTCCTAATTCCAGTATTCGGATCCTTGGTAATTACCATGGGAAGCGTAACAAATCTACCGCCATCATAAGGCCACGTTTTAAGGATTGGAAGGGCATTTAGATCTGGCGACATGTTAATAATCTGTTGGCATACTCCCAGCCCCGATATTACCTTAGGCATCCACTTTGACACTCGATGTAAAGTGGGTAGCATTCTAATTTTATCAAGTAACGAGCCTTTCTGGGCTGTTAGGGCTTTAAAGATTGTCTCAATATCATTGGCAGCCTCTTCAGGATTTGATACACCCAAAGCAAGGGCTATCCTCTCATCCGAACCAAATAGGTTTGTAAGCACAGGGAAAGATGTACCTGTATTCTCAAAGAGTAGCGCTTTACCTCCACCCGGTATTTTACAGAATCTATCGGTAATTTCAGCAATCTCCAAAACGGGATCAACATACTTCTTAATCCTTACTAGCAAGTCTCTCTTCTCCAGATCCTGCACAAATTCATTTAATCCTGCGTATGCCATAATCAGCTCTGATTGTTACAATTAATAGAGTAAGTCTCATATGTTATTCTGTTGCAGTTTACTGCGACTTTAGAAATATTATGTTTAGCCTCAAAAACTGCTTACCATTCAAACCATGAAGATACAAAAAAAGGGCTAAGCCCAATCGAGCTAGCCCTTCCTCTGCAATAATTATACTATCGTTTGTACTTAAAGTCTTTACCTAAGTACTTTGCCGTAGAACCTAACATCTCCTCAATCCTAATCAGCTGATTGTATTTAGCGATCCTGTCGGAACGTGATGCTGATCCGGTCTTAATTTGACCTGTATTAAGCGCTACAGCCAAATGGGCAATTGTTGTGTCCTCAGTCTCACCCGAACGGTGGCTAATAACAGAGGTCATAGCATTTATATCGGCCAAACGAACAGCATCGATTGTCTCAGTAAGCGTACCAATTTGGTTAACCTTAATTAGTATGCTGTTACAGGCTTTCTCGTCAATGCTTTTCTGTAGGCGCTTCACATTGGTTACCAGCAAGTCATCACCAACAAGCTGAATCTTATCGCCCAGCTGCTGGTTCATAACTTTCCAGCCTTCCCAGTCATCCTCAGCCATTCCATCTTCAATGGAAACGATAGGATACTTATCAACCCAATTTTTCCAGTAGTCAACCATTTGTGCGGATGTTAGCTTGTCGCCAGTTGACTTATGCAGGTGATAAACCTTCTCTTCTGGCAAGTAGTATTCAGAGGAAGCAGGATCGAGCGCCAGGAATATATCTTCGCCAGGACGGTACCCAGCATTCTCAATAGCCTGAAGTATAACGGTTATTGCCTCCTCGTTAGATTTTAAGTTTGGTGCAAATCCTCCTTCATCACCAACGTTGGTGGAGTAACCTTGCTTTTTAAGAACGGCTTTGAGGTTATGAAACACCTCTGCTCCCATCCTAATAGCTTCGGAGAAATTAGGTGCTCCAATGGGCATAATCATGAATTCCTGAAAGTCGATGCTATTGTCGGCGTGTGATCCTCCATTTAGAATGTTCATCATGGGAACAGGCAGTGTTGCTGCATTAACCCCTCCGATGTAACGGTAAAGGGGTTGCTGGGTAAACTGAGCGGCAGCATGTGCTACAGCCATTGATACGCCAAGCATGGCGTTAGCACCAAGATTCGCTTTGTTCTCAGAGCCATCAAGCTTGATGAGAGTATCATCAATTAACCTTTGGTCAAAAACATGCATTCCAGCAATCTCCTCAGCAATGGTTTTATTAACATTCTCAACTGCTCTTAGTACGCTTTTGCCCATATATCTTGACTTATCTCCATCGCGCAGCTCAACAGCTTCGTGAACTCCTGTTGATGCACCACTAGGTACGGCGGCTCTGCCAAAGTATCCGCTTTCAGTTAATACATCAACCTCAATTGTTGGGTTGCCTCTTGAATCGAGGATTTGACGTGCATGTACATTGAGTATTTGTCCCATATTTCTATTTTTTTTAAGTGAAAAATCTACTTATAAAAGTAGCTAAAAAAAGGGATTGAGCCAAGATAGCTAATCCCTTATTATATTCAATTTGAATAGGAAATGACCTCTTACTTCTTGTCCTCTTCAGTATTATCCTCGCTTTTATCACCTTCTGTCTTTTCCTCAGGTGCTTTAGCTTCAGTAGAGGGTTCAGGTGTTTCCTCTGTTTTTGGTTCCTCCTTAGGTTCTTCAACCTTCTCATCAACCTGAGCTTTTTCATCCTCTTTTGGTTGAGTCGCTTCAGTTGTTTTGGTTTTACCTCTTCTGGTACGTTTTGCCTTGGGCTTAGCTGACTTGTCCTCAGTTGTGTATGTTTGGTTGTAATCAACCAGCTCTATAATACACATTTCTGCATTATCACCTAATCTTGTACCGGTTTTAAGAATTCGTGTGTACCCACCTGGACGCTCTGCAACCTTAACGGAAACTTCGCGAAAAAGTTCAGTAACGGCGTACTTGTCTTTCAAGTAGGCAAAAACTGTTCTTCTGGAGTGGGTAGTGTCCTTCTTGCTTTTCGTTATTAAAGGCTCTACGTATGTTCTTAAGGCCTTTGCTTTAGCAAGCGTAGTTTTAATTCGTTTATGTTTAATTAAAGATACAGCCATGTTAGCCATCATTGCCTTACGGTGAGACGCTGTTCGTCCTAGGCTGTTCCCTTTTTTATTGTGTCTCATCTCAATTATTCCTTGTCTAGTTTGTACTTAGAAATGTCCATCCCGAAAGATAAGCTCATTGCCTCAAGAAGATCCTCAAGTTCGGTTAATGACTTCTTGCCAAAGTTTCTGAACTTAAGCAGGTCGTTCTTGTTAAATTTAACAAGCTCGCCTAGAGTTTCAACATCTGCAGCTTTCAAGCAATTGAGGGCTCTTACAGAAAGGTCGAGATCAACAAGCTTCGTTTTAAGCAGCTGTCTCATATGCAGAACTTCCTCATCGAACTCATCATTCGCAAACTTGTCGTCGGTATCAAGCGTTATCTTCTCGTCGGAGAAAAGCATAAAGTGGTATATGAGAATTTTCGCTGCTTCCTTAAGAGCATCCTTTGGATGAATGCTGCCATCAGTTTGGATCTCAAAAACTAACTTTTCATAGTCGGTTTTTTGCTCTACTCTATAGTTCTCAATCTCATACTTAACATTCTTGATGGGCGTATGGATAGAGTCAATAGGAATCACACCAAACTCAACATCCTCCTGCTTATTCTCCTCGGCAGGTACGTACCCTCTTCCTTTCTTTATGGTTACCTGTATTTCGAGCTTTACATCGGGCTCCATTCTACAGATAACAAAATCGGGGTTTAGTACTTTAAAGCCTGTTAAAAAGTTTGACAGGAATCCAGCTTTGAACTCATCTTGTCCTGAGATGGAAACAGTTACCTTCTCATCCTCTATATCCTCTACTACACGCTTCAACCGAATTTGCTTCAGGTTAAGAATGATTTCAGGAACATCCTCTACAACCCCTGGGATTACAGAAAATTCATGATCAACTCCTGAAATTTTAATGGACGTGATAGCGTAGCCCTCTAGTGATGACACTAAAATTCGCCTTAGGGCGTTGCCTACAGTCATTCCGTAGCCTGGCTCAAGAGGACGAAACTCGAACTTACCGAAAGTATCGGTTGAGTCGAGCATTATTACCTTATCGGGTTTTTGAAATGCCAGAATTGCCATTCGGTTTAAATTTTACTTGGAGTATAGTTCAACAATTAGCTGCTCCTTAATATTCTCTGGGATATCGGAACGCTCTGGATTATTTAGGTACTTACCTATGTACTGATCTTTATCCCACTCTAGCCAAGAGAATTTATTATAGCTATTTGCTGCGAGTGAATCGTTAATAGCTTCCAGCGATTTTGATTTCTCTCTAACGCCTACTATATCACCAGCTTTAAGGCTGTACGATGGGATGTTTACAACTTTACTATTTACAGTAATATGCCTATGGCTCACAAGCTGACGAGCCGCAGCCCTTGTTGGGGCGATTCCTAGCCTGTAAACAACGTTATCAAGCCTTGATTCAAGTATTTGAAGTAAAATCTCACCTGTAACACCTTGCATTTGTGATGCTTTCTTGAAGGCGTTAGCGAATTGCTTTTCAAGAACGCCATAGGTAAATTTCGCCTTTTGCTTTTCTTGTAGTTGGATTCCGTATTCGGAAACTTTCTTACGTTTTTTATTAATACCATGCATTCCTGGCGGATAGTTCTTCTTTTCCAGAACTTTATCGGGGCCAAAAATGGGCTCACCAAATTTTCTTGCAATCTTGGTGGTCGGTCCAGTATATCTTGCCATTCCTCGTGTTATTTTTTGTTTCTAAAAATCAAACCAGTATTACACCCTACGCCTCTTAGGAGGACGACATCCGTTGTGTGGAAGTGGCGTAACGTCAATAATCTCAGTAACTTCAACTCCTGCAGAGTGAAGCGTACGTATAGCTGATTCACGTCCAGAGCCAGGTCCTTTTACGTAAGCTTTCACCTTACGTAAGCCTAAATCGTAGGCAGTTTTGGCGCAATCGCCAGCAGCGGTCTGCGCTGCGTAAGGGGTGTTCTTCTTCGAGCCCCTAAACCCATTCTTGCCTGCAGATGACCAAGATATAACCTGGCCATTGTTGTTTGTTAGGGTAACGATAATATTGTTGAACGAGGAGTGTATGTGAGCTTGTCCTACTGCTTCAACTTTAACAACTCTTTTCTTTGATGATCCTGTTTTCTTTGCCATATCCTATGATCTATTTAGTCGCTTTCTTCTTGTTGGCAACGGTTTTCTTTCTTCCTTTGCGAGTTCTCGCATTGTTCTTGGTGCTTTGTCCTCTAACAGGCATGCCAATACGATGACGTATTCCCCTGTAGCAACCAATGTCCATTAAGCGCTTGATGTTAAGCTGGACGCTTGAGCGTAACTCCCCTTCTACCTTGTAGCCCTCGTTAAGAACGCTACGTATCTTGGTAATATTCTCATCAGTCCAGTCTTTCACCTTGGTGTTTACGTCAACACCTGCACTTTGAAGAATTGTTCGTGCATTGCTTCTTCCTACTCCAAAGATATAGGTGAGAGCAACTTCTCCACGCTTGTTTTTTGGTAAGTCAACACCTACTATTCGTGCCATATTATCTTCTTAAAAAATTAAGGTACAAAGTTAATAAATTATCCTTGGCGTTGTTTAAACTTAGGATTTTTTTTGTTAATCAAGTATAAACGCCCTTTACGCTTCACGATTTTACAATCGGCACTGCGCTTTTTAATTGAAGCTCTTACTTTCATTGCTCGTAGTATTTTCCGTTATTTTACTTGTATCGGAACGTAATTCGCCCCTTGGTTAAATCGTAGGGCGACATCTCCACCTTTACTTTATCACCGGGTAAAATTTTGATGTAATGCATCCTCATTTTCCCGGATATGTGGGCTGTAATAATATGCCCGTTATCTAACTCAACTCTGAACATTGCGTTAGACAAGGCTTCAACTATTGTCCCATCTTTTTCTATGGCAGGTTGTTTGGCCATAATTCATTCTACTTTTTAAACAAATTTGTAAACTTCTTCTATGTACTTAAAGGTTGACAATGTTTCTGCTTTTCCTTTTCGAACTACAACAGTCAGCTCGAAATGAGCTGATGGTTGATTGTCGTAAGTTTTTATTGTCCATCCATCCTTATCTTGGTAAACTTGCTTTGTTCCGAGGTTCACCATTGGTTCGATACATAGTACCATCCCTGATTTAAGCTTCATGCCTCTGCCTCTTGCTCCGTAATTTGGAACCTCTGGCTTCTCGTGCATACTCGCTCCAAGTCCATGCCCTACCAATTCTCGTACAACTGAGAAGCCATTCTTCTCAGCATGTTCCTGAACGGCATGTCCAATATCTCCTATACGTGACCCTTCAACGGCATGCTCAATGCCTTGGTATAAAGACTCTTTGGTTACTCTAAGTAATTTACTAACCTGTGAGCTAAGTTCGCCTACACCAAACGTGTAGGCCGAATCACCATAGTACCCTTTATAGCGGGTTCCGCAGTCAACGGAAACGATGTCTCCCTCCTTTAATTGATAATCAGACGGAATTCCATGAACAACAGCATCGTTTAAAGAGATACATAAAGTGTTTGGGAAACCCTGATAACCTAAGAAACCAGGCTCAGCTCCATTATCACGAATGTACTCCTCTGCTAAACCATCGAGAAACCTTGTGGTAACTCCAGGTTTAATGTTCTCAGCAACCAGAGCTAATGCACGTGATACAATATCGGCATTAACTCTTAGTATATCTATCTCCTCTTCCGTTTTGATAATTTGCATTACTGAAAGAACGTTTACTAGGAAATCTTAAATAACTCCTGATTTCCCTTTTATTCTACCTGTTTTCATCAGACCATCGTAGTGACGCATTAACAGGTGGCTCTCAATTTGCTGTAATGTATCGAGTACTACACCTACTAAAATTAGCAGGGATGTTCCTCCAAAAAACTGAGCAAACTGTGCATTCACACCAAATATCATGGCAAAGGCAGGGAGAATAGCAATTAGTGCTAGGAATATTGATCCTGGTAGTGTGATTCTTGACATAATGGTGTCAAGAAAGTCAACCGTTTTTCTACCTGGCTTAACTCCTGGTATAAATCCTCCATTCTTCTTCATGTCCTCGGCCATCTGATTTGGATTGATGGTTACAGCTGTATAAAAATAGGTAAATGCAATGATTAGCAAAGCAAACGTAAAGTTGTACCAAAAACCAGTAAAATCAGAAAATGCAGCCGCTATACCAGTAGTGGTTTCTGAATCGAAGTTTGCTAACATCATTGGGAGAAACATAAGCGCCTGAGCGAAAATAATTGGCATAACACCAGCAGAGTTAACCTTTAAGGGTATATACTGCCTAACGCCGCCATACTGTTTGTTGCCTACTATTCTTTTTGCATACTGCACAGGAATTTTTCGAGTCCCCTGCACAAGCAAGATGCAGAACATGAATACAACAAATAATATAATCATTTCAACCAGGAACATTACGAGTCCACCACCCATCTCCTCTGCACGCTGAAAAAACTCAGCTGTAAGAGCAAACGGAAGTCTTGCAATAATACCAACCATTATGATTAATGATATACCATTCCCAATCCCCTTATCGGTAATCTTTTCACCAAGCCACATGATGAACATCGTACCAGCAATAAGAATTATGGTAGAGGAAACCGTAAAGTAAACTCCTTTTAGTGCAAAAGCAGAACCAGGTAATTGTGAGTTTAGGTTAGCTAGGTAAGCTGGCGCTTGAAGAATAAGAATGATAACCGTTAGGTAACGGGTTATCTGATTTATTTTTCTACGACCACTTTCCCCTTCCTTTTGTAACCTTTGAAAATAAGGGATAGCAATTCCTAATAGCTGCACCACGATTGATGCGGAGATGTAAGGCATGATACCCAGAGCAAATATTGATGCATTACTAAATGCACCTCCTGAGAACATGTCCAACAGCCCCATAATGCCATCTGCTGTTTGATTCTTTAGGGCTCCCAACTGGGCTGGGTCTATCCCTGGGAGTACTACAAAACTTCCTAATCGATAGATTAATAAAATACCTAAAGTGTAGAGAATTCTATTTCTCAAATCCTCAATCTTAAAGATATTTTTTAGGGTTTCAAAAAAAGATTTCATCAAGTTATAGTTTTACGGCTGTTCCTTGCACTGCTTCAATTGCTTCAATCGCTTTTTTAGAGAACGCATGCGCCTTAACTTCAAGCTTAGCGCTTAACGTTCCGTTTCCAAGTATTTTTACAAGATCATTCTTGGAAACATACCCTCTATCAATAAGGGTTTGGACATCAATTGATTCAATATTGTGCTTTTCGGCCAGTGTTTGTAAAACGTCAATATTTATTGCCTTATACTCCGTACGAAACTTATTCTTAAACCCATACTTGGGTACACGGCGCTGAAGTGGCATCTGTCCGCCTTCAAAGCCAATTTTTTTAGAGTATCCAGAGCGTGATTTTGCGCCCTTGTGTCCTCTTGTTGATGTTCCGCCAGATCCAGATCCTTGTCCACGACCTTTTCGTTTCTCATTACGAACCGATCCATTGGCGGGTTTTAGGTTATGCAATTCCATAGCTTAATCACCTTTACGAATATTTCTATTTCACGATTGTTCTATACGAACAAGGTGTTTAATTTTATCTACCATGCCCATAACTATGGGCGTGTTTTCGCGCTCCACGGTGTGGTTCATGCGTCTAATCCCGAGGGACTCAAGTGTTGCTTTTTGGCTCTTTGAAGACCCTATCTTGCTCTTAATCTGCGTAATCTTTATCTTTGCCATCGGTTTAATTTCTATCCGTTAAACACTTTATTAAGATCAACCCCGCGCACTGTAGCAACTGCATGGGCATCGCGTAACTCTAGCAATGCCTCAACGGTTGCTTTAACTAAGTTATGTGGATTTGATGATCCTTTTGACTTAGCAAGCACATCGGTTATGCCCACACTCTCGAGCACAGCTCTCATGGCACCACCGGCTACAACACCTGTACCATGCGATGCAGGCTTTAGAAATACTTTTGCACCTCCGTACTTTGCCAGCTGCTCGTGAGGAATTGTTCCTTTGTGAATGGGCACCTTAACGAGGTTTTTCTTTGCATCTTCAATCCCTTTCGTGATTGCTGATGTTACCTCGCCAGCTTTACCCAATCCAAAGCCTACTATGCCATTCTCGTCTCCAACAACAACAATAGCAGAAAAGGTGAAGTTTCTACCACCCTTAGTTACTTTGGTTACTCGTTGAATGGAAACCAGCCTATCTTTTAGCTCAAGATCGACTGTTTTAACTTTCTTTACACTTGTATTTGTTGACATTGCTTGCTAGAATTTTAGTCCTCCTTCTCTTGCTGCTTCGGCTAGTGCTTTTACGCGTCCGTGATAAAGGTAACCATTGCGGTCGAAAACCACGTTTGATACACCTTTCTCTTGAGCATTTTTTGCTACTAACTTACCAACAAGGCGGGCTTGTTCAGTTTTAGTAATTTTTGCCTTTTCAGCAATCTCTTTCACTTTTGATGAAGCAGAAAGTAGGGTTACGCCATTTAAGTCGTCGATAACCTGTACGCTAATCTGCTTGTTGCTCCTAAATACAGACAACCTTGGTTTTTCAGGTGTTCCAGAGATCTTCTTACGAATTCTCATTTTTATCTGGAGCCTTCTCTTTTGTTTCTTAAGAACCATAGTACTTTAACAGTTTAACAGGTTATACACTTGCTGTTTTACCAGACTTCTTGCGAATGACTTCGCCTACATACCTAACACCCTTACCTTTGTAAGGTTCTGGCTTACGAAGCGAGCGTATCTTGGCTGCAACAACTCCAAGGAGTTGCTTATCTGCGCTCTTAAGGGTGATAATAGGATTTTTCCTTCGTTCAGTTTTTGCTTCAACTGAAACCTCTTTGGGCAACATGAAATGAATATCGTGGGAGTAACCTAGGTTCATTTCCAAAACTTGTCCTTTTGATTCGGCCTTAAATCCAACGCCCACTAATTCTTGCTGTATTGTCCATCCGGTTGTAACGCCAGTCACCATGTTGTTGATAAGAGCACGGTATAATCCATGCAAAGAACGATGACGTTTATGTTCGGTTGGCCTAGTAAGGACAACAGAATCTCCCTCTACCTTTACGCTGATGTCCGGGTCTACTGCCTGAGACAACTCGCCTAGAGGGCCTTTCACGCTTACCACATTATCGGAGCCTACATTAACTGTAACTCCTTTGGGTAAGTTTACAGGGTTTTTTCCAATTCTAGACATTTGTAATCGTCGTTAATGATTAATAAACATAACATAGCACCTCTCCGCCAACTTTCTGGCTTCGTGCTTCCTTGTCGCTATATACACCTCTTGAAGTAGATAGAATAGCAATACCTAAACCGTTTAGTACTCTTGGTAAGCTATCTGCACCAACGTACCTTCTTAAGCCTGGACGACTTACACGCTCCAGATGCTTTATTGCATTCTTTTTACTTTCTGGGTGGTATTTTAACGCAATCTTAATAATACCCTGCTTGTTATCCTCTTCGAATTTATAGTTAAGAATATAACCTTTATCAAAAAGGATTTTGGTCATATCTTTCTTAACGTTTGAAGCGGGTATTTCTACTATCCGATGATTCGCCATGATGGCGTTTCTAATTCGGGTTAAGTAATCTGCAATGGGGTCAGTAACCATTTTGTTTATAGTATTAATGTATTTACCAACTAGCTTTCTTTATACCTGGGATAAGCCCATTTGAAGCCAATTCTCTAAAAGTAATCCGGCTCAAGCCAAATTGACGCATGTAGCCTCTTGGTCTTCCTGTTACGGAGCAACGATTACGTTGACGTATTGGATTGGAGTTACGGGGCAACTTTTGTAAAGCTTCCCAATCGCCTTCGGCTTTTAGCTTAGCGCGTTTTTCTGCGTATTTCTCTGCCAGCTTAGCGCGTTTTACTTCTCTGGCTTTCATTGATTCTTTTGCCATATCCTAGTTCTTTTTTGCATTTTTAAAGGGGACACCGAATTCACGAAGTAACGCGTAGGCTTCCTCGTCGGTATCAGATGAAGTAACAAAAGTTATCTCAACTCCAAGAATCTTATTGATCTTATCAATGTCAATTTCAGGAAATATAATGTGTTCCTGTATGCCGAGGTTATAGTTACCGTTTCCATCAAACTTCTCGTTTACTCCTTTAAAGTCACGAATTCGTGGGAGCGATACGCTAACAAGCCTCTCGAGAAACTCATACATTCTTTCCCTGCGGAGGGTTACTCTTAAGCCAATGGGCATCCCTTTACGAAGCTTAAAGTTAGATATGTCCTTTCGAGATAGCGTTTGCAATGCTTTTTGCCCGGCAATCTGCGATAGTTCCTCCTGGGCTGTGTCAATAACTTTCTTATCTGCAACAGCTTGACCTACGCCTTGGTTAAGGACAATCTTTTTTAGCTTAGGTACCTGCATTACTGAAGTGTAACCAAACTCTTTGGTTAACTTAGGGATAATCTCTTCGTAATACTTTTTCTTAAGGTTAGGTGTATATTCCATTACTTAATCTCCTCCCCTGATTTTTTTGAGTATCGAACTAACTTTCCATTCTCATTTCTACGGCGTCCTATACGTGTAGGATTGCCATTGGCGGGATCAACCAGCATGAGATTTGAAATATGCACAGGGGCTTCCTTCTTAACGATGCCTCCTTGTGGGTTTTTCGCATTGGGTTTTGTGTGTTTGGACATAATGTTTACGCCCTCAACAATGGCTCGGTCTTTATTAATGAATACCTCCAAGACCTTCCCTTGCTTTCCTTTGTATTCGCCTGATTTCACGAATACTGTATCCCCTTTTCTAATGTGTAATTTCTTATTCATCGTGATAACGATTTTTTATCGAGTTACAATACCTCGGGGGCTAGAGAAACAATCTTCATATACTTATCGCGAAGTTCTCTGGCAACTGGTCCGAATATACGGGTACCGCGTATTTCCCCCTGAGTGTTTAAAAGTACACAGGCGTTATCATCGAATCGGATATAGCTACCATCTGTTCTTCTTATCTCCTTATTGGTTCTAACAATAACGGCTTTGGTAACTGTTCCTTTCTTAATATCGCCACTAGGTAAGGCGCTCTTAACGGTAACAACAATTTTGTCACCAATACGAGCATAGCGTTTTCCTGTTCCTCCGAGCACACGGATGCAAAGTACTTCTTTGGCTCCGCTATTATCTGCTACTGATAATCTACTTTCTTGCTGTATCATGGCTATTTAGCTCTTTCAATGATTTCTACTAATCTCCAGCACTTGGTTTTACTCAAGGGCCGAGTTTCCATTATTCGAACGGTATCGCCAACATTGCAAGTATTCTGTTCGTCGTGAGCATAGAACTTGGTGGTTCTATTAATAAACTTGCCATAGATTGGGTGCTTAACTTTACGCTTAACGGCAACCACAATAGACTTTTGCATCTTATTGCTTACCACATTCCCAATCCTTTCTTTTCTAATATTTCGTTTATTTTCCATTGTTCATTGATGGCTTTACTGTTTCTGACTAGTACGCTCGGTGAGAATGGTTTTCATGCGCGCAATAGTTCCCTTCATCTCTTTGATCTTCATAGGATTATCGAGAGGGGAAACGGCATGGTTCATTCTTAACTTAAGCAGTTGAGCCTGATAGGTTTCGATACGTTCTTCTATCTCCTTAATTGTCAGTTCTCTTATCTCTGTCGCTTTCATAATCTCAACTAGTTTGGATTTTCTGAATAATCACGGCGTACAATAAACTTGGTTGTAACCGGAAGCTTTTGAGCTGCGAGCCTTAGGGCTTCTTTAGCTACTTCATAGGGTACTCCTTCAGCCTCAATAATAATTCGACCAGGAGTTACGGGGGCTACAAATCCCTCGGGAGCACCTTTCCCTTTACCCATTCGAACTTCGGCGGGTTTTTTTGTGATTGGCTTGTCTGGGAAAATGCGAATCCAAATCTGACCTTCACGTTTCATGAAACGTGTCACGGCCTGACGAGCGGCTTCAATCTGGCGTCCAGTAATCCACTTGGACTCCAACGATTTGATTCCAAAGGATCCGAATGCAAGCTGATTCCCACGTTGGGCATTGCCCTTCATGCGTCCCTTCTGTTGCCTTCTGAATTTTGTTTTCTTTGGCTGTAACATTTCCTAAATATCGTTTAAAATGCGATTAATTACTTCCTTTTCTTACGAGAAGCACCCCTTGGAGATCTGCCACGTGGTGGTGGTGCACCAGCTGCACTTTTTCCTACATTTGGCGAAAGGTCGCGTTTTCCGTAAACCTCACCAATGCAAATCCATACTTTAATACCAATAAGACCAACCTTAGTAAGGGCTTCGGCGAGCGCGTAATCAATATCGGCTCTAAGGGTATGTAGTGGAATTCGACCTTCTTTATAGGTTTCGGTTCGTGCCATTTCTGCACCACCCAAACGACCTGATACTTGCACCTTAATTCCTTCTGCACCCATACGCATGGTTGAGGCCACCGCCATTTTAATTGCTCTACGGAACGATATGCGTCCCTCTAGCTGACGTGCAATATTGGTTGCTACAATGGTTGCATCCAACTCGGGCCTTTTGATTTCAAAGATATTTATCTGTATCTCCTTGTTGGTAATGTTCTTTAGCTCCTCTTTCAGCTTATCAACTTCTTGTCCACCCTTCCCGATAATAATACCGGGACGAGCAGTGTGCACGGTTACGGTGATAAGTTTAAGAGTACGCTCAATAACAATTTTTGAAACGCTAGCTTTAGCAAGCCTTGCATTAAGGTACTCACGAATTTTGCTATCGTCAATAATTTTTTGAGCGTAATCGTTACCACCGTACCAGTTAGAATCCCATCCTTTGATGATTCCTAACCTGTTTCCAATTGGATTAACTTTCTGTCCCATCTAACTCTGTGTATTTTGAGTGTCGTTAGTAAGTTCAACTGCGCTGTCAATTACAACGGTTACATGGTTTGAGCGCTTCCTAATTCTGTGAGCTCTTCCTTGGGGGGCCGTTCTAATGCGCTTAAGCATTCTGCCTTGTCCAACGAAGATTTCTTTTACAAATAGGTTTGCCTCCTCAATACGCGCACCTTCATTCTTAGCTTGCCAATTAGCAACTGCTGATAGCAAGAGTTTTTCTACTCTTCCTGCTGCCTCTTTTGGTGTGAATCTAAGAATGTCGAGAGCGGCATTCACCTGCTTCCCGCGAACCATATCAACAACCAAGCGCATTTTACGGGGAGAAGTGGGACAATTACGAAGAATCGCAAAGGCCTTTTGCTTCTTCTCTTCCTTTATTTGTTCTGCTTTGATACGTTTTCTTGCACCCATTATTTCTTGGTTTAAGATCTATTGTTTACTTCTTCTTATTTCCTGCATGTCCTCTGAACGAGCGGGTTGGAGCAAATTCTCCTAACTTGTGTCCAACCATGTTCTCGGTTACATACACCGGAATGAATTTGTTGCCATTATGCACAGCTATAGTGTGGCCAACAAAGTCTGGTGATATCATAGAAGCTCTTGACCAGGTTTTAATAACCTGCTTCTTACTGGATGCGTTTAAATTTGCAACACGCTTATCCAATTTATACTCTATGTATGGTCCTTTTTTTAGTGAACGACTCATAGTTCAATGAATTTTCAAATTACTTTTTCCTGCGTTCAACAATAAACTTGTTCGATTGCTTTTTATTCGAACGAGTTTTGTATCCTTTTGCAGGTATTCCATTGCGTGATCGTGGATGTCCTCCGCTGGATCGTCCTTCACCACCACCCATTGGGTGATCGACTGGATTCATAACAACGCCACGAACTCTTGGTCTTCGACCTAACCAGCGCGTACGTCCTGCTTTACCAGAACGTTCTAAAGCATGATCAGAATTTGACACCGTGCCAATTGTTGCTTTACAACTAGTAAGCACCATTCTTATCTCGGTGCTAGGAAGCTTTAAAACAGCATACTTTCCTTCGCGAGCGAGAAGCTGCGCATAGGAACCAGCACTCCGTGCCATTATTCCTCCTTGCCCTGGTTTAAGTTCTATGTTATGAACAATTGTACCAAGAGGTATCTCTGATAAATACAATGTGTTGCCTAATTCAGGGGCAACTCCTTTACCCGACATAATGGTCTGTCCTACCTTGAGGCCAGCGGGTGCAATGATATAGCGCTTTTCGCCATCGGCATATACAACCAATGCAATGCGAGCGGTACGATTGGGATCGTACTCAATTGTTTTCACAACAGCAGCCACTCCGTCGCGATCGCGCGCAAAGTCTATTAACCTGTAACGACGTTTATGCCCTCCTCCTCTGTAGCGTATGGTCATCTTTCCAGAATTATTCCTTCCGCCACTTTTCTTAATTGGGGCTAACAACGATTTCTCAGGTGTAGTGGTTGTAATGTCATTAAATACACCTATAGTTTTATGTCTTTGACCTGGGGTAACAGGTTTTAGTTTTCTTACAGCCATTTTATTTAAATGTTGCTAAAAAAATCAATCTGTTCACCTTCATTTAATGTAACAATAGCTTTTTTATAGCTAGTTGTTTTTCCTGCAATAAAACCAGTACGGGTATAGCGAGATTTACGTTTCCCACCATAGCGCATGGTATTTATAGCTTTTACGGTAACACCGTACATTTCTTCCACGGCTTGCTTTACCTGTAACCGATTGGCACTCTTGTCAACGATAAATCCATATTGATTTAACTTTTCTCCAAGTTTCTCCATCTTTTCGGTTACCACGGGTCTAATAATAATATTCATGGCTACAGGGTTTATGCAATTTTAAACATCTTGTTTAAAACATCGATTGAACTCTCGAGTAATACTAAAGTACCCGCATTCATAATCTCGTATGTATTTAAACTAGAGGCAGATACAATCTTTTGTTTCTGTAAGTTTCTGGACGACAAATATATGTTTTTATTTGGTTCGCTCAGCACAAATACAGACTTTTTATCAAATAGATCAAGGCTTTTACAGATATTAACCATGTCCTTAGTTTTAGGAGCATCAATGTTAATGTCTTCTAGAACAAGTATTTTACTGTCTTTAGCCTTATAAGAAAGGGCACTTTTACGAGCTAACTGCTTTAACTTTTTGTTCAATTTAAAGCTGTAGTCTCTAGGAGCTGGTCCAAACACTCTTCCTCCACCACGAAATAGTGGGGACTTAATGGAGCCTGCTCTGGCGGTACCTGTTCCCTTCTGCCTTTTAATTTTACGAGTACTTCCAGTAATTTCGGCACGCTCTTTCGACTTATGTGTACCTTGCCTCTGATTGGCTAGGTATTGCTTAACGTCGAGATAGATGGCGTGATCGTTTGGTTGGATACCAAAAACATTATCATTGAGCTCAACTTTTCGCCCGGTATCCTGTCCTGTTCTATTAAGTACGTTGATTTCCATTACTTCTCAATGATTAAATATGAACCTTTAGGACCTGGTATGGATCCTTTTACGATAAGCAGGTTGTTCTCGGGGATCACTTTCACCAAGCGAAGGTTTATAACCTTAACCGATTTACCACCGGTTCTACCGGCCATGCGCATTCCCTTGAAAACTCTACTGGGGTAAGAACTTGCTCCCAAAGAACCTGGGGCTCTTAGCCTGTTGTGCTGACCATGTGTTTGGTCGCCCACTCCGCTAAATCCATAACGTTTAACAACCCCCTGAAAACCTTTTCCTTTGGTTATACCAGTAACATCAATCCACCTATCTTCCAAGAAAATCTCTGAAGTAATGATGTCTCCTAGATGGTACTCTTTATCCCAGTTTTTGAATTCAGCTACCCTTCGTTTGGGTGCGGTTTTCGCTTTCTGGAAATGACCAAACATAGGTTTGCTGGTATGCTTTTCCTTTTTATCGTCAAAGGCAAGTTGAAGTGCGGAGTATCCGTCATTCTCTTCAGTTCTCACCTGTGTAACAACGCAGGGACCAGCCTCAATTACAGTGCATGGTACATTTTTACCATCGGCACTGAATACAGAGGTCATTCCTATTTTTTTTCCAATAATTCCTGACATTGTAATAAACTAATTAGTTAGTCACACTCATACTTTAATTTCTACTTCGACTCCACTAGGCAACTCGAGCTTCATAAGCGCATCGATAGTTTTCGGAGTGGAGCTGTAGATGTCGAGTAGTCTCTTGAAGGAGCTAAGTTGAAATTGCTCCCTCGATTTCTTATTCACAAATGGTGAACGGTTCACAGTAAAAATTCGCTTGTGCGTAGGAAGGGGTATTGGCCCATTAACTACGGCTCCTGTTGATTTAACAGTTTTCACGATCTTCTCTGCCGATTTGTCCACAAGGTTGTGATCGTAAGATTTCAGTTTTATTCTGATCTTTTGGCTCATTTTACAACAAATGGTAAATGATTAATCGACTTCTTTAACTATTTTACCACTGGACTTTTCTACAACTTCTTTCGCAATTTGAGCAGGAACCTCATCATAGTGAGAAAACTCCATTGATGAGGTAGCTCTACCAGAAGTGAGCGTCCGTAGTACGGTAACATATCCAAATTGCTCGGATAATGGAACCTTTGCTTTAATTACGCGAGCGCCTCCTTTTGACTCCATGCCGAGAATCTGTCCGCGCCTTTTATTGAAATCACCAATTACTTCTCCCATGTATTCCTCAGGAGTAACAACCTCAACGGTCATAATTGGCTCTAACAAAACAGGTCCGGCTTTTTCAGCAGCATGACGAAATGCTTGACGCGCCGCAATCTCAAAAGAAAGAGAATCTGAGTCCACCGCGTGGAATGATCCATCCTTAAGGGTAACCTTAAGATTGGTTAATGCAAATCCAGCAAGGGCGCCATTCTTCATGGCTAGACCAAAGCCTTTTTCCACAGCAGGTATAAACTCTTTGGGAACATTACCGCCTTTAACCTTATCAACAAACTGCAGGCCTGGTACGCCCTCATCGGTTGGTCCAATTTCAACGATAATATCGGCAAATTTACCTTTACCCCCTGATTGCTTCTTGAACACCTCTCGATGCTCAATTGTTTTAGTAATGGCCTCTCTATAAGCCACCTGAGGAGCTCCTTTGTTGATATCTACCTTGAACTCCCTCATCAATCTGTCCACAATAATTTCAAGATGGAGTTCGCCCATACCGCTAATTACGGTCTGACCGCTCTCCTCGTCAGTTTGAACCCGGAATGTTGGATCCTCTTCTGAAAGCTTGTTTAGTGCAACCCCAAGCTTGTCAAGATCCTGCTGAGTTTTAGGCTCAACAGCTAATCCGATTACAGGTTCTGGGAAGGTCATCGATTCGAGTGCTATAGGATGCTTCTCATCACATAGCGTATCGCCAGTTTTTAAATCCTTAAACCCAACTGCAGCACAAATGTCGCCTGCATCGCACACTTCAATGGCATTCTGTTTGTTTGAATGCATTTGATACAGCCTGCTTATGCGTTCTTTTTTTCCGCTACGTGGGTTATAAATGTAACTGCCGCTTTTAAGCTGTCCAGAATATACCCTAACAAAAGCTAAACGGCCCACAAATGGGTCGGTAGCGATTTTAAAGGCAAGTCCACTAAAGGGTTCCTTTGAATCGGGATTTCTGGTAAGCTCTTTTTCCGAATCGGGGTGTATTCCATGCACGGCGCCAACATCAAGTGGGCTAGGCATGTAACTCACCACTGCGTCTAACAGACGCTGAACGCCTTTATTTTTAAAGGCAGCTCCACAAAGCACTGGTACGATAGACAAATCGATGGTTGCTTTGCGAATAGTTTCGAGAATTTCGTCTGTGGTTATAGAATCAGGGTCGTCAAAGAAACGCTCAAGCAAATCGTCGTTATATTCAGCCACAGCTTCGATTAGCTTTTCGCGCCACTCATTCACCTCGTCCTCCATTTCCGCTGGCACCTCCTCGAGTTTGTACTCGGTTGATTTGGTTTTGGGATCATCGTACCAAACCACCGCTTTTTTCTCAATCAGGTCAACTAGCCCTACAAAAGAATCTTCCGCTCCTATAGGCAGCTGTAGGGGTATAGGTTGTGCGCCTAACCTTTCTTTTATTTGGGAAACAACCGCATAAAAGTCAGCTCCTGACCTGTCCATCTTATTAACAAATGCCAGTCTTGGCACCTTATATTTATCAGCTTGACGCCATACCGTTTCACTCTGTGGCTCAACTCCACCAACAGCACAAAAAACGGCAACAGCACCATCAAGTACTCTTAACGAACGTTCAACTTCGACTGTAAAATCTACGTGACCAGGAGTATCAATAATATTAATCTGATACTGCTTGCTATTGAAATTCCAAAAAGTTGTTGTTGCTGCAGAAGTAATTGTAATACCCCTCTCCTGCTCCTGAACCATCCAGTCCATGGTAGCAGCCCCATCGTGGGTCTCCCCAATCTTATGTGTTTTGCCCGTATAGTAAAGCACCCTCTCGGTGGTGGTTGTTTTACCAGCATCGATGTGGGCCATTATGCCAATGTTACGGGTAAACTTTAAATCTCTGCTCATTTAATTATCTTGCCTCTCTTATAAAAATATTAATGAAACTATGTATTAAAACCTGAAATGGGCGAAAGCCTTGTTTGCATCAGCCATCCTGTGCATATCTTCTTTACGCTTGAATGCAGCACCCTCCTCGTTGTATGCTGCCATTATTTCCGCTGCAAGTTTCTCGCTCATTCCTTTACCTGAACGTTTACGAGAAAACAATATCATGTGCTTAATAGATATTGAAATCTTACGATCGGGGCGAACCTCCATTGGAACCTGAAATGTAGCACCTCCAACTCTACGGCTTTTCACCTCAACTTGCGGTGTAATGTTTTCTTGGGCCTTCTTCCATATCTCAAGAGGGCTCTTCTCTGCATCCTTCATCTTTTCTCCTACTATATCTAGAGCTTTATAAAAGATGTTGAATGCGATACTCTTCTTTCCGCTTTTCATAAGATTATTAACAAAACGGGTGACCTCCACATCGTGGAATTTTGGGTCGGGAAGAAGTATCCTCTTTTTTGGTTTTGATTTTCTCATTTTTACCTTACTGTGTAAATGTTAATTAACTTTTCTTCTTGGGCCTCTTGGTACCATACTTGGAGCGGCGCTGATTACGACCTTCAACTCCTGATGCATCAAGTGTACCCCTAATCAAGTGGTAACGAACACCTGGCAGGTCCTTCACCCTACCACCACGTATAAGCACTATTGAGTGCTCTTGAAGGTTGTGACCTTCGCCTGGGATGTAAGCATTTACCTCCTTACCGTTGGTAAGCCTTACCCTGGCAACTTTCCGCATAGCCGAGTTTGGCTTTTTAGGAGTTGTCGTGTAAACACGTACACACACACCTCGGCGCTGAGGACAAGAATCGAGTGCTGGAGAATTGCTCTTCTCAACGATTTTAGTCCTCCCCTTTTTTACTAATTGCTGAATAGTAGGCATATATACACTTTAGTTTAAATAAATAATTTTGTGCAAAATGGGCTGCAAAGGTATTCTTTTTTATTGAATACCAAAACTTTTTACCACAAAAAAAGAGCGGGAAAACATTTTTTAGTCTCCCAAAATGCGGGCGCAAAGATATGGACTTAGTTTTAAAAAAACAAAGGTTAAGCCTCTTTATTCTATTAGAAATTTTTGACTTTTAGGATTTTGTGCTATTCTGGTTTAGTTAAACAGCATTGTTTTCAAAAAACAAATCAACATTTCTAATAATATTTGAAATAAACAAAATTTTAGTATTTTTGGGAACTTTTATCTTTAAAAAGATAGTAATATTAATGTATTCAAACCAGTCAAAATATTGTTGAACAAGCAGTAAAGCAAGTTGCATGAAAACTTATCAATCAGATCAAATCAGAAACATTGCCCTACTGGGTAACACGGGGGCAGGCAAAACAATCCTTGCTGAGAGCATGATGTTTGAGGGTAAAGTTATTGACCGTAAAGGAACAATAGAAGCGAAAAGTACAGTTTCGGACTACTCAGAGATTGAACAGCAGAACCAACGTTCAATTTTCTCAACTGTGCTGCATACAGAATTTATGGACTCTAAACTTAACGTGATAGACACGCCAGGCTCCGATGACTTTGTTGGCGCAGTTGTTTCTTCCCTACACACTGTAGATTATGGTGTTATGGTAGTTAATTCTCAATATGGCATGGAGGTTGGCACAGAAATTTTTGGACGACACGCCGAGAAACTGAACAAGCCAATTATTTTTGCAGTTAATCATCTGGATCATGACAAGGCCAATTTTGACCAAACCATTGATTCTTTAAAAGTAAGCTACGGTTCAAAAGTTGCCATTGTTCAATATCCAGTTGACCAAGGTGCTGAATTTAGCACTATTGTTGATGTCCTTAAGATGAAGATGTATCGCTTCAAAGGCGATACGGGTGAACGTGAAGAACTTGATATCCCTGCGGATGAGATTCCAAAGGCTGAAGAGCTGCATAATGCATTAATAGAATCAGCAGCAGAAAACGACGAGGCGTTAATGGAGAAATTCTTTGACCAAGGCACCTTGTCAGAAGATGAGATGCGTGCTGGTATTCAAGTGGGATTAATCTCCAGAGGGCTTTTCCCTGTTTTTTGCACATCAGCAAAAAGAAGTATTGGAACTAAAAGACTTATGGAGTTTATAATAAACGTATGCCCAGCTCCAAATGAATTATCGCCAAAAAAGGATAAAGAGGGTAACGATATAAAATGCGATGTTAACGCCCCAACATCTCTTTTTGTTTTTAAGACTGCGGTAGAATCTCATATTGGTGAGATTAACTACTTTAAGGTGATGTCAGGCAAGGTTACTGAAGGTCAAGATTTAATTAACACTACGAATGATGGCAAAGAAAGATTATCGCAACTATTTGTGGTAGCTGGTAAAAACAGAACGAAGGTTACAGAGCTTTGCGCTGGTGATATTGGTGCTGCTGTTAAGCTTAAAAATACAAAAACAAACCACACGCTGAGTGCCCCTGGAAAATCAATCTCTTTTGAAGCACTTACATTCCCTAATGCAAAATTCAGAACTGCGGTAAAAGCTAAGAATGAATCAGATACAGAAAAACTAGGAGAATACCTTAGCAGGGCCCATCAGGAAGACCCAACCATTGAAATAGAATATTCAAAGGAACTTAAACAGATTATTCTGTTCGGGCAAGGAGAGCATCATTTAAATATTTTAAAATGGCAGCTTCTTAATCTTTATAAAATTGATGTTGAATTCTTACCGCCAAGAATTCCTTACCGCGAAACAATTACAAAAGTTGCTCAAGCCGATTATCGCCATAAGAAGCAAAGTGGAGGTGCCGGTCAGTTTGGCGAAGTTTACATGGTTATTGAGCCCCATGTAGAGGGTGCCCCTGCTCCAGTTAAATATAAAGTTAACGGAAAAGAGATTAATGTAAATGTAAGGGGAACTGAAGAAGTTCCACTTGAATGGGGTGGTAAACTAGTGTTCTACAACTGTATTGTTGGAGGTTCCATTGATGCACGCTTTATGCCTGCAATTCTAAAAGGAATTATGGAGAAAATGGAGGAAGGCCCATTAACTGGATCTTACGCCAGAGACATTCGTGTTGCCATCTACGATGGGAAGATGCACCCGGTTGACTCAAATGAGATTTCGTTCAAACTTGCAGGTAGGAATGCTTTTAGAACCGCATTTAAGAATGCCGGCCCAAAAATTATGGAGCCAGTTTATGAGGTGGAAGTAATTGTGCCAAGCGATAAGATGGGTGATGTTATGAGTGACCTACAGAACCGCAGATCAATTATACTTGGCATGGATAGCGACAAAGGATTTGAAAGGATAAACGCAAGGGTACCTCTTGCTGAACTCCATAAATATTCAACCTCGCTATCGTCATTAACTAGCGGCAGGGCAACTTACAGTATGAAGTTCTCTAGCTACGAACAGGTGCCGGCGGATGTTCAAGAAAAACTTCTGAAAGCTTACGAAGCTGAGTCCGAAGAAGAATAAAATTATTTAATCAATTGTATTCAAGAAAGCCCTCAGTATCAACTGGGGGCTTTTTATTATTGCCAACTACTAAAAAAAAGATGCTAAATATTAAGCCGTAATTGAAGTTTTTGTTATATTTTTAAAAGAAAAAATGAAAAATCTTTTTCTACACTACATGCATGAACGGGTTCGTCGCGAAGAAGAAGAGGTTGAGCGCGAACTTGGCCCCGTTATAACCATATCAAGAGAGTATGGTTGCTACGGGAGCGAGATTGCTCAAAAACTTGCTGATAAGATAAATCAGGAGAACAAAGACACTGATGATCGCAATGAATGGGTTCTTGTGAGCCATCAAGTGCTTCATGATGCTTCAGAATCGCTTGAAAAGGAGCCACATGAAATATCACATATTTTTGGGGCAGAAGAGAAAAATGTTTTTGGAGACTTAGTCTCCATTTTCTCAAAGGATAAGTATATTAGTGACACGCAGATAAAAAGGACCATTGCTCAGATTGTTCGGTCTTACTCTGAACAAGGTCACTCCATAATTGTTGGCAGAGCAGGCTGTGTGATTGCTAAACATATTAAGAAATCGCTGCATGTTAGGTTAATGGCACCGTTTAACTGGAGGGCAAATGTTATAAAAAATCGCTTTAACCTCACCACCTCTGAAGCGCTTGACAAGGTTAAGGAAACTGATAAAAGGAGGGAAACCTTCATGGAGTTTTTCAGAGGCAACAAGCCCGATAGCGAGCTTTTTGATCTTGAGTTTAACCGTGCAACGATTCCTACTGATTTGATTGTGGACGAAATATACAGGGTGGCCAAGCATAAAGGGCTAACTGAATGATTTATATATTAACTTAATAACAAGAACACATTGATGAAAACAGCAGAAATACACACAGAAAGGGGTGTGATGAAGGTTAAGTTTTACAATGAAGATGCCCCAAACACAGTTTCAAATTTTATTAAACTTGCCGAATCAGGCTTCTATAACGGGCTGGCATTCCATAGGGTTATTCCAAATTTTGTGATACAGGGAGGTTGCCCTTTCTCAAAGGATATGACCGACAGCAAAGTGGGTACTGGTGGGCCAGGTTATACAATTGATTGCGAACTTGATGGCGATAATCAATACCATGATAAAGGGGTACTCTCAATGGCACATGCTGGACGTAATACTGGAGGCTCGCAGTTTTTTATTTGCCATAGCCGAGAGAATACTAGCCATCTGGATAGAAATCACACCTGCTTTGGAAAGGTTTATGATGGCCTTGATGTTATTGATGAAATTAAACAAGGCGATAAGATTGAGAAAATAGATATTGTGGAAGAGTAGATACGCTTTATAAAGCGATTATAAAACAAAAACAGCGGGCCCGTTTATATATAAAGTGCCCGCTGTTTTTTCATTCTCGAAACTCTCTAGCTATATAAAAATCGCTTGATGCTTCGCTTGGGTGTTTTCACGAACTCTTCCTTTTGAATCTCAACCTGCGCAATGTTCATGTAAGCAGGTAGCAGTTCGTTTATTTCTTTCTTGTATCCATCAAAAAGTTTTTGGAGAGCATCATTGCTAACATGGTAACGTTGGATATACTCCTGATCGGGAAAAATACGAGCCACCAGCTTATCGTTTCTTTGAACAATTACAGTTTCACCCACTCCAAACTTATTGTTTAGAATAGATTCTATTTCCTCGGGGTAAATATTCTTTCCACTTGGACCAAGAAGCATGCTTTTTATTCGCCCTTTAATATATATGTTACCCTTTTTGTCTATCAGCCCCAGGTCCCCAGTATGAAGCCATCCATCAGAATCTAACACCTCTTTTGTTGCCTCCTCGTTTTTATAGTAACCAATCATTACGTTTTCGCCTTTAACCATGATTTCACCGGGAATATTGTTAGGGTCAGGCGAATCTATCTTAATTTCTAAGGTATCTACAATCCTTCCTGATGCTCCAGGAGGATTCTCTCGCCAGTTCACATAGCTAATTAACGGTCCACATTCAGTCATCCCGTACCCTACAGTAAAAGGGAATTTTATCTTTTTGAAAAAACGCTCAGTTTCCTTGTTAAAAGGGGCGCCCCCAAGAACAACCTCCCTGAAGTTACCTCCAAACACATCAAGCAGTTTTGCCCTAACCTTGCCAAGTATTAACTTATTAATAACAGGTATATGAAGCAGCGCCTTCATTAATGGCTTGCTGATTGTAGGTAGCACCCTCTTTTTGTATATTTTTTCGATTACAAGTGGTACCGAAAGAATTAGCGATGGCCTTACCTCTTGAAATGCCTGAACAATTACCTGTGGCGATGGGGTTTTTGTAAGTATTGTAATATGGCACCCCAAAGTAAATGGGAAAAGAAACTCAAAGGCACAGCCAAAGGTATGGGCTAAAGGAAGGAAGGACACTATTCTGTCGCCAGAATTGAGCGGCATATTTCTTTGGGCATACCTTATATTGGCAGCTAAACTGTTATGTGGTATCATTACACCCTTAGCAAACCCCGTTGTTCCAGATGTATAGCTGATAACGGCCAGCTTATCATTCTCAATCTGCGGTATGCTAAAGCTACCCGGGTTGTTTCCATTGTTAGTAATTGGCTTATCAACTCCTGACTTCTCCCAAGCATCAATTACACTTTGCGAGCGTTCAGCCTGGATTGAAAATCCATTAATTTTAATTGACCCCATTATCTTGGGCATCTGCTCAAAGTCCATGGTTTCAAACAACGCTTGCTCTGCGAAAAGCAATGTGGAATCAGAAAGGTTTACTATTTCATGTATGTCGGCAGGTTTAAAATCAGGCAGAATTGGCACTACTACCGCTCCGTATGATACTACTGAGAGGTAAATAATACACCATCGGGCGGAGTTCTTACCAATTAATGCTACCTTATCGCCTGGTTTTACCCCGGCATACTCAAGGAATTTATGTAACCGCTCAATTTTATTGGCAACATCCCCATAAGTGAAGTCATCGCCTTTATAATCAGACAGGGCTTTGAAAGTCCAGTTCCTTCGGATACTATCCTCAAGATACTTTGAAAAAGTTTCGTTAAGCATAATGTAGATTTTTTGTCCCAATCAAATTTATAAAACCTTTTGGTTTGAAACTTGTTTTTCGACTTTTTTTTTCACTACAGAACAAATGTCAAAAGAAGGCAAACTAAATCATGGGATTTCTGATATTGAGAATATACAAAAAAGCAAATCGTATTACAAGAGAAGTTGCCTTTAACGAAAGTATGGAGATTATCGGAAAAGATGAATAAATCCCGTATAGTTTTCGCCCCTATACCTGCGGCCATCCCAACCCAAAGCTTCAATTACGAAGTAATACACACCCTCGGTTGCATCACCTTTGTTCCCATCAACCTTTCCGTTCCATCCCTCCCACTCTTTAGGGTTACCTGTATATACATACACCTTTTTCCCATACTTGTTCATAATGGTTATTTTAAACCTACGGATAGATGTAATGCTAGTCTCGGCCTCCTTTATAAGAAACATATCGTTAACCCCATCGCCGTTGGGAGAGAATACATTGGGGATTGAAGTCGGGTCTATAAAAGAGGTGTCAACCTCAATACGCAGGCTAAGGGTGTCGATACATAAAACATTGGCTGTTAGCCTTTTTGAAACATGCTCAACCTCATACACCCCGGGTATCATCTTCTCTTTTTGGGGATATGCTTCAAATCTACTGGAAAAGTATGAGCTGTCGCGCCAAATTATGCTATCGCCACCCTGAATAAACAGCATCTCATCGTTAATGATATTCCAGAAAATTGAGTCGGCGTTCTCTGCAGTACTTTCAAGCTTAATCTCAAGAAGTGCCTCGCTACTGGGGAATTCATCATCCTGCATTTCCCAATCGGGAAGCTCCTCCTCACTTTGATTAAAGTAAATATCAAAATCTGCTTTAGTTGAAATGGCCGTAACCTCATCGGAGGTGACCTCAATATCTCCACGCCCAAATGGTGTTGTTAAAGTAAACTTATACTCCGAATCATGAAAAGGCCCGTATGATTTTGTATTGGCCTCGTTTGAACTTGAAATAATTATATATGGTAACCCAAACAAAGTTGAATTTACTTCAACCTCAGAATTGAGAGATTCAAAATTATGGTCGGAAAAATATCCATCCGTTCCCAGAACGTTCTTTTCCTGATGAGTATCTGTGTATAAATCGAAATAGGCAAAGAGTGAGAACACTTCGAAGAATTGTGGTGTGGTGTTAAGAATCAGCTCCAACGACTGGCAAGTATTGTGTCTTACCTCCAGACTATTAACCTCCACCTCATCAACCATAACCCAAGCTATATACGTTTCAGTACTATCATCGGACTGCCTGTTAACCTCCACAAGGTAGGCTCCCCTTTCATGGATAATAACTGTTGAATCGCTCTCACCCACCAACTCTTCAAACCTACCACCATAAGGCAATTCATGATTTAAAGCAACATTCTCGTTATATTTATACCAAGCGTAATTGGCGGTAGATGAATCAGAAAACTGCGCTCTAAGCCATGGTTCATTATCTTCATAAAAAATAAATATCGAATCTTGCGCTGCTTCTTCAGGAGGTGTTGAATATTTGGTAGTATCGGCCCAATCATTATCTGGAGCATATATTTGCGCATTTGTATTTATGAAAAATACACCATTCAATAAAAATAACAGAATAAAATATTTAAAAACTTTTTGCATTTATTTCGAATATTTAAAAATTGGACTACAATATTAGTGTTTTTTAGTAAAACACCATTTTAAAACCTTAAAATTGTAACGAGATTAACGAAGGTATTGTTATGTCTTTTTTTAAAAGCCTTTAAACTTTACAAACTTCTTTTCATTTTCGATGCTTTTTAACAACTATATATATTACAAGGTTAAGAAACCGTAAAGTATCGTTTATGATTTTATCATAGTAAACAGTTCGTTTGTCAAAAGGTGGCACTAATTTTGCCTCAGATGTTTTAGTTTTAAGGATATAAACATAATAATTTTTCTATTTTTACTGGAACCAAACATTCCTTCAAAAACATATTTGGTATGAGATTATTACACACCTTTTTTTTATATATATTTCTGTTATTCTGCATCATAACACGTGCTCAAACGCCAGAGGTTGGGCAAATTGCACCTGATATTACTTTACCATCTCCTGATGGAGAACAGATAAAATTATCAGATTTGCGAGGAAAAATGGTGCTAATTGACTTTTGGGCATCATGGTGCGCTCCTTGCAGAAGGGAAAACCCTTTTTTAGTAGAAGCCTATAAGAATTACAAAGAAACTGAATTTTTAAATGGGAATGGATTTGCTATATATAGCGTTTCCCTTGATATGAAGAGAGAGCATTGGCTTAATGCTATTGAAGACGATAAGATGGATTGGCCCTACCACGTTAGTGACCTTGTGGGGTGGCGTTCAGAGGTTGCCAAAACCTATGGTGTTAAAGCAATCCCAGCGAGTTTCCTAATTGATGGAAAGGGGACCATTATAGAAAAAAACCTTAGGGGCGACAATATTGAATCTACCCTAAAAAAGCATAAGTCAACATGGTTTAGGAGTTTAATCAAATAATCCTACAAAGAAATTAAAAGTACGTTTACCATAACAAAAACCATAAATAGCATGAAGGCTGTTAAAGTCATAAAAAAAACCGGAAAAATTCTACTGATTACTTTACTATCACTCATTTTAGTCTTAGTAATACTCGTTGTTGTGGCCCTGCATTCAGAAAACACCATTGCACGGCTTGCCCTTAAAGAGGTTAGCACAATGATAGATGCTCCAGTAGAAGTGGAGAATATCTCGTTACGACTATTTCGCAATTTCCCCTACACAACGGTTGAGTTTAATAATTTTAAGCTAGGTGTTTCCTACAAAACGTTTGCTGATTCCACCGAAAGCCATGAGGCAGATACGTTACTTAGCCTTCGTAAACTTTACGTTTCGTTAAAAACCATGCCGCTGCTTAAAAATCAAATTGAAATAGAGAAGGTTGAAATAGAGGGTTTTGTTACAAACTATTCAGTTGATTCTTTGGGTATTAGTAATCTTGATTTTTTAATGGCTTCTGACACTACCGAGGCTGACACCATAGCAGAAGTTGAGCCACAAGACACAACCGCATCTATTTTAGATGTACTGCTTAGCGATTTAACCATTCGCGATATAACCGTTAACTTTACCGATGAACAAATGAAAGCTGCCGCACGAGTTCATATCCCCGAGATGGATATAGCAGGAAGGGTGCTTGATGAGTATTATGCTGGCTCGGTAAGAGGTTCAATATTAATTACTAATGGCAGGTTTGATGATACAAACCTCTTCCTAATGGAAGAAACATCCCTTGGGTTTGAAATTAATTATGATGATGGCGACGTTACCTTTGAATCGCTCGATTTTTTAACCGATGGGGCAAAGCTTAACGCAAAGGGAAGGGCTGTTTTAGGTGACTCAATATTTGTTGATATGGGAGTAAACCTATCCGATATTGATTTTAAAGTGCTGAGCAAATACGCCCCTGCCGAAATTATTGAAGAGTTTGGACTTGTTGGTATTGAGGGTGTGGTAGATATGGAGACGAAAATTAAAGGTTACGTTTACGACACGCTTCTACTACCTAGCGTAGATGCTAGCATTGCTCTTAAAGACGGCAGCATTAGTACTGCCGATTACCCCTCAATAAAGCACTTATCATTTAAAGGGGAAGTATCTGCACCAAACCCTAACGATATGAATACCATGAGCGCTAGTTTCAGGAGCGTTCGTATGGCAACAGAACATAGCAACTTTAACGTTGCTTTCGATGTAAGAAACTTTAACAAGCCTATTTATGATGTTAAAAGCAACGCCGTAATTACGCTGGATGAGTTTAATGATTACTTACCCGACAGCACGGTGGAGTATATGGCCGGTAGAGTTAATTTGAATTTTGCTACTCATGGTCAGCTGCCAGATGATTTAGGTATGAACAGCGCTGACTACTTCCTTGATAGAACCAGGCTTGATGTTAAGCTTCGCGATTTCTCAACCGCTATGGATTCTGTGCAAGAAGTAAAAAACTTCTCGGCTGATTTTTCGTACAAACCAAACAGGCAGATTGCCCTTAGAAACTTATCCATGGAGGCACCCTCATACAACGTAGCCATTGATAACCTTACCATTCTGGCAGGTTTAACAGGATTGGTAAGCGATATGGATAATATGGGGGTAAATGTTGATTCTCTCTACTTTGTTATGGGTAACACCTCTTTAGATGCAAAGGCTACAGTTCAGGGTCTGGATAAACCAACCTATACTATTTCATCCAATCTGAATGTTGACCTCGATGAGCTGCGACCACATATACCCGATTCGCTGGTTGAGCATATATCCGGAAAAATTGCAATGTCTCTTGAATCATACGGTACCATTGATTTAGACTCTATTGAGCAGCAAGCCATGCCCATTGCATTTGAGCAAAGTAAGTTGGGACTAAATGTAAAGGATTTCAGCTTTGCCATGCCCGACGATACGTTATCAAAAGTAAACAGCCTTAACCTCAACTTTGCCATGGCCAACGATACCATTTGGGTTGATAATTTTCATGCGAATGCCCACGGTATTGATGTATGGATTGACTCAACCAAGGTATGGAACGTTTACAAGGCGTTCCTGCTTGAGCAAAAGGATAAAGAGATAATTGTAAACACGCACATTAAGGTTAGCGATATTGATTATGCAAACTTTGCACACCTGGTAGAAACCGACACAACGCAAGCAACAGAAGAAAAAGAAGACGTAACGCTTGCTCTTGAGGAGGGGGAAGAAGCCACAGAAAATCTACAAGAAATAGCTGAAAAAGTTGATTCTACAGAAAAAGAGCCATTAAAAGAACAAGTTGCTGCGGATACAACTGCCGAAGAAACTCCTATGTACATACCGCCTTTTATTGCTCGTGGAACCTTTGCGCTTAACAGCGCAAAATATGACGACATATTCGTTCAGGATATTTTTACAAAATTCCGAGTTGACGACAGTCTTTACGTTATTGATGATTTCCGCTTTAAAGCATTTGGCGGCGAAATGGTTACATCTGCCGTTTACGACATGCGTGACGATTCTCTTACCACCGTTATGTTTAAGAACAAGGTGAATAAGATGGATGTTCACCAGATGCTTGTTGACGGCGACAACTTTGACCAGGATGATATTTCACACGAAAATATTAGCGGCATACTTACCAGCTCAGTTGATGGTAGGATTGTAATGCAGGGCGATTCAATATATTACGACAAGATTAACCTAATGGGTTACTTTAAGCTGGAGAACGGAGGAATTTACAACTTTGAACCAGCCATGGAGCTATCTAAGTTTACAAACCTCCGCGAACTTGACAATATAGTTTTCCGAACATTGGAGAGCAGCGTATTTATTTACAAAAATAATATCTACTTCCCAAAAACCGATATTGTTAGTACAGCAGTGGATATGTCGGCCTACGGAATGCAAAGTTTTGATGAGGATTATGAGTACCACCTCACCCTGCACCTTAGCGATGTTCTTCTGGGCAAATCGGATAAACTGCTTGAGAAACAAGGGAAAGAAAGTGACCTTTTTGAGGGTGAAGATACATCAGAACGGAGGGGGCTATACTTAGTATCTCTTAATAGGGATGGCAAGAGCAAGCACGGTTTTGACAATAAACGCCTACAAAAGATTATGAGTACCACAATTAGAATACAAGAAAGAGGGCTCAACCTTATGTTCCACCCACGATTAGCCAATTATAGTACAGATTTAGACAGGAAAGAGGTTAAGAAGAAAAAGGAAGAAGAGGAAGAAAAGGAAGAGGACAAAGAAGAAAACGAGGAGGAAGAAGAGAAGAATGAAGAGAAAAATGAGGATTAGCAAAGGGCATATTATAGCTTATGGGCTTTCAGTAATTATTCTTATACTAATATCCGTTAAGCTCTATGAGTATTTGTCGGCACCAAAAGTAAAAGCTGGAGCAGATATACTTGAGCAAAGGGATTTGGACATTGTGTTTGGGAATAAAGATGCACCGCTGGCAATATACATGTATTCTAATTACGGATGCACATACTGCAAATCCTTCTTTACAGATATTTACCCATCGCTTAAGGAGGAATTTATTGACACAGGCAAGGTGAAACTAATAATGAGATTAAGCGTTAAAACCAGCAACCTAGACATAAAAAATTCGCTAAAAGCTGCCGTATGCGTTAATAAATATGGTTACTTTGAGTATTTACATGAGTTGCTTCTAACAGACTACAATGTTGTTTACACCTCAGATTTTAGAGAGATGATTGATGAGTTTATTGATAAGGATCTGCTTGTGGCAGAATGCATTTTAGGGAGCGAAGCGGAGGAGTATCTGCAACAAAATTTGAAGGATTTTGAATATTTAGAGCTAAAAGGCACCCCCTCCTTTATTGTAGATAAAACCATTTACCAAGGATACAGAGATTTTGATGAGTTTAAAAAGATAGTTAAAAATCATATTACACACCAATAATTATTTTAATGTTAAACTAAAAACCTACAATTATGAAAAAGATTTTTTTATTACCCATGCTTCTTCTAGGAGCGCTGGCTGTTATTACATGGAGCTGTGAACCTGAGGCCGAAGAGGAAGATTTGTGCTACGCTTTTGAGGACATCCTAGAAATTAACCCAACATGCGAAATTCCTACAGCATGCTGCCCTCTTGATGGTGGCGATTGCTACTACGTTAACCCAGATGGTCCTGATTACTACTGTGATGCTGATCTTGACTCAGATGAGAATCCTGACGGTTGTAATGATGCAATGAATGACTATATTGACAACCATTGCGAAGAAACCAAGATGAGTGAAGCCCAAAGGGAGAAGCTAATTATTGAGCTTCGTATGTTCACTCAGGATGTAATGGCAAAAGCAAGAGCACGCTCAGTTTGCTT
>JBKHAH010000016.1:0-44724 GCA_046542995.1 Bacteroidales bacterium | reverse complement strand
TGTATTGCCTATCACCGACGGATGGGCCAATTACCTGCATGCTATTTCCCCGATGATATTGAGAGTGGATATGATCGTTCCGTTGAGAACTTTATTAGTATTTTTACTCAAAGGGGGAACTACTTAAAATAGTAAGCCCTTAATTTTTACTATCTTTGCGCAAATTTTAAGCAACAATAATTATGAGTCTTTTTAAAGCACAGGCTAAAAGCATTCTGTTGGGTATTGGTGTTGTTTTGGTTGTATTAATTGGTGGGGGCATATTTCTGCCAGATAAGGTGTTTTGCTATAGTTTAAACGATAATCTTACTGATACAATCGATGTCCAAAACCCAATTTATCAGGTTCCCGTTCCTGATAAATTAGCTTTTGCAGGGGAGGAGGTTCCTTTACATATGTTTGATGTTAGGGAGAGTTTAGATAGGGAGCTACATGTTAACACCTACTGGCATTCTCAAACCGTTCTCCTCATTAAGCGCGCAAACAGATACTTCCCTATTATTGAACCAATACTTGAGGAGAAGGGGCTGCCTAATGATTTTAAGTACCTCGCAGTTGCTGAGAGCGCTCTAACGCATGCTGTCTCTCCAGCCAAAGCAGTTGGTTTTTGGCAAATACTTGAAGGAACAGGTGGCGAAATTGGACTAGAAATAAACGATGAGGTTGATGAACGATACCATATTGAAAAGTCAACCTATGCCGCTTGCGATTTTCTAATTAAAAGCTACATTAATTATGGAAACTGGACAATGGCTGCTGCGTCCTATAACTTTGGCAGGAATGGGCTTGGTAGGCAAATGTTACGTCAGAATAATGCTAATTACTACGATATGGTTCTGGGAGAGGAATCCGAGAGGTACCTATTTCGAATTATAGCGTTTAAGGTAATTTTTGAAAATCAGGAGAGATACGGATTCTTCCTTCGCGAAAAGGATTTGTACCCTCCGCTAGAGTTTTTTGAAGTTCAGGTTGATACATCCGTAACCAGTTTCGCCCAATTTGCTGAGCATTTTAACACCAACTACAAAATGCTAAAGTTACTTAATCCATGGTTGCGAGAGAACTACTTGACAAATCCTAATGGTAAGAATTATTTCATTAAAATTCCTGAACCAGGATTCAGGAAAAACGCATATAAGTAGTTTTTGCTGAACTATTCAAAACAAAAGCTGTTACATCTTTCATAATAATTCACAACATTTCTGTATATACAAACTAATGATTCCACAAAAAGGAGAGGCTCTTAATATTGAGGTTCAGGGAGCGCGGGTACATAATCTAAAAAATATTGATGTTACCATCCCTCGTAATAAGCTAACAGTGATAACAGGTTTGAGCGGAAGCGGAAAATCATCTTTAGCTTTCGATACAATATATGCTGAAGGTCAGCGCCGCTATATTGAAACCCTATCCGCTTATGCAAGGCAGTTCCTTGGTGGAATGGAACGTCCCGATGTAGATAAAATTCTGGGATTAAGCCCCGTAATTTCTATAGAGCAGAAAACCACAAACAGAAACCCTCGATCAACCGTAGGTACAGTAACCGAGGTGTACGATTTTTTAAGACTACTTTATGCCCGCGCCGCAATTGCCTATTCATACAAAACGGGCGAGGAGATGGTTCGTTATACCGATGAGCAAATTGTAAATTTCATAATAGAAGCGTATAGTTCAAAAAAATTGGCCATTCTGGCGCCCGTTGTTAGAGGGCGCAAGGGGCATTACCGCGAGCTGTTTGAGCAGATGAGAAAAAGAGGCTACCTGTACGCCAGGATTAATGGCGAGGTAACCGAGTTGAGGCCTGGTTTGAAGTTAGATAGGTACAAAACGCATCATATTGAGCTTCTTATTGATAAGCTAAAGGTAAGCTCCGATGACTATAAAAGGTTGTCTAGCTCAGTGAACACAGCCATGAAGCAAGGGAAGGGCACTATTATGGTTTTTGACATGGTCTCCAACGAGAGCCGCTATTATAGCCGAAACCTAATGTGCCCCACAACGGGCATTGCCTATGAGGAGCCTGCTCCGCATACCTTCTCATTTAATTCACCAAAAGGGGCGTGCCCTAGATGTAATGGTATTGGTACGGTAGCCGAAGCCGATTTAGATAAAATAATTCCAAACCCCAAACTAAGCATTAGGAAGGGCGGTTTGCAGCCACTGGGACCCTATAAGAGCTCACTAATATTTTGGCAGCTTGAAGCCATCGCTTCAAAATATGGATTTAGCCTTAGCTCACCTATTGAGGCTATTCCTGAGGAGGCTATGAACGTTATCCTTTACGGATCAGAAGAACAGTTTACGTTAAAAAACTCAAATCTTGGTGTAAAATCAAACTATTTTTTGAGCTTTGAGGGGGTGGTAAATTTTATTTATAACTACCACAAGAATGATGAGATGGGAGGACGTGGCCCAAAATGGGCCAAACAGTTCATTCAGTATGTTACATGCCCAACCTGTAAGGGTGCTAGGTTGCGTTCAGAAGCCAGCTGGTTTAAGGTAGACGGGAAGAGCATAACCGAAATAGCATCAATGGATATTGATACTTTAGCCGTGTGGCTTCATAATTTGGAGGGAAGGCTAAGCGGCAAGCAGAAAGCGATAGCTACGGAGATATTAAAAGAGATTAGAGAGCGAGTTGGTTTCCTTCTTGATGTGGGACTGAGCTACTTGTCGTTGAACAGGAGCGCGGCAACGCTTTCTGGTGGTGAGAGCCAGCGAATCCGTTTGGCAACCCAAATTGGTTCAAAGTTGGTAAATGTGCTTTACATTTTGGATGAACCTAGTATTGGGCTGCATCAGCGGGATAATAGCCGGCTAATTGATTCGCTAAAGCAACTCCGCAACGCAGGTAATTCAGTAATTGTGGTTGAGCACGATGAGGATATGATCGTTTCAGCCGATTACGTAGTTGATATGGGCCCCCATGCAGGAAGGCTTGGAGGGAAAGTGGTGGCTTGTGGAGCCCCAAGTAGCATTATGTCAAGCGGTACCTTAACGTCAAAATATCTAAGTAAAGAGTTAGATATACTCCTTCCTGAGAGTCGTCGTAAGGGCTCTGGTAAAACCATTAGGCTAGCTGGAGCAAGGGGGAATAACCTAAAGAATGTAACCGTTGATTTCCCTTTAGGAAAATTTATTTGCGTAACAGGAGTATCGGGAAGCGGTAAGTCAACGCTAGTTAATGAAACCTTACATCCTGCAATAGCACAAAAACTTTACCGTTCATTCACCACCCCGCTACCCTACGATAAGATTAAGGGCATTGAGCACATTGATAAGGTGGTAGAAGTTAGCCAGTCTCCCATTGGCCGAACGCCTCGATCAAACCCCGCAACCTATACTGGGGTCTTCACCGACATCAGGAAACTTTTTGAACTTACCCCGGAAGCCAAGATAAGGGGATATAAAGCCGGGCGCTTCTCTTTTAATGTGAAGGGTGGGCGTTGTGAGGAGTGTAAGGGAGCTGGTGTTCAAACTATCGAAATGAATTTTTTACCCGATGTTTATGTTACCTGTAAAGGATGCGCAGGGTTAAGGTATAATCGTGAAACATTAGAGGTGAAGTATAAAGGGAAAAGCATAAGCGATGTGCTTGATATGACTATTAATCAGGCAGTTGAATTCTTTTCGAATATCCCTTCGATTTATCAAAAAATTAAAACGTTGCAGGATGTGGGGTTGGGCTACCTAACCTTGGGGCAGCAGTCAACCACCCTCTCAGGTGGTGAGAGTCAGCGGGTTAAACTATCAACAGAGCTATCGAAAAGGGATACTGGTAAAACGCTGTACATTCTTGATGAGCCCACCACTGGTCTTCATTTTGAGGATGTAAGGGTGCTTTTGGATGTGCTTAATAAGTTGGTAGATAAAGGGAACACCGTAATAGTAATAGAGCACAACATGGATGTTATTAAGGTTGCTGATCATATTATTGATGTTGGTGCCGAAGGGGGCGTTAACGGAGGGGAAATTATTTTTTGTGGTGTGCCTGAGGATATTATAAATGAAGAGAAAGGTTATACTGGGGAGTATTTGCGCAAACATTTACATAGAGCCAGGTTGGTTTAGCATTCCTGCTAGTTTATTGGAGAGGATTCTAGAATAAATCAAAATATTATTGAGAGAAGAAGAAGCTGTTAAGTTCGTATATTTCTTCAACGGTTAAATCAAGATTACCATCAAAAAACCTTTCTACAGCCTCAAGGAGCTCTTCGAATGTAATATATCCATCCCCGTCTTTATCCACCTCACTAAATTTACTGGGTATTTCTCCGGGTGTAAAGGTTATGTTTCTTGTCCAAATTGGGGCAACTGGTATTACCTCTGCCTCCTCACGCCTAACTGCGGTTGGCTTCTCAAACATCTCGGCAAGCTTGTCTTCTGTTATTTGTACGCCACTATCGTCAACAACAGTACCCGATGGAGTGTTAGCCTCCTCGTCAATATAATCGGGAATCCCATCCCTATCAGAGTCGAATGGGCAGCCTACCGAGTCAACCTCAACGCCTGCCGGTGTGTCAGGGCACTCGTCAAGCCTATCGAAAACTGCATCCATGTCCTGGTCGGCAAACATCACGTCGTAGTCAACTTCTATCTCAGCAAACATCAAATCAACCTTTATCATTTCAGGATCAGAGAATAGGTCAAAATTCAGCGCGAAACTCGTGAACATGAACATGTCGTTTAGATTGTTCGATTCAAGCCCATACTTATCGGCAGTTTGGATGTTAAAGTTATCAACCAGATCGGTAAAAGTATAATGCAATGAAGTGGAAACCCTTAGGTTTATTCTGTATGAAAGATAGAAATCGAAACCAGCTTCAATAGGAACAACCAGCGCGGTTTGAGAATAATTCCCAATACCATGAAAGTCGCCTCTCAGCAAGTCAGTTTCCCACTCATCATCAAATGTAATGATGCTGGCATTAAAAGCATCGTGGTGACTTTGTGATAGATTTCTCATTGTTCCATCATCCCAAAAATGGTAATTGTCTCCAGACTGATTGTAGATGTTACCCTTTGGATCGAATATGAAGGGTGATACGCCTACTGAGATAAATGGGCGGAAGCGCCTGGTCTTACCCAGCCAGTGCCCAAAGTTGTACTCAAGATTAACTCCCAGTTCAAAGAAGTCCGTTTTAAATGTAGAGTTATGGTATATTAGTTGTCCTTCGTTATTCTGTGTTAGGTAATTTGTATTGCTCTGCATTTCTCTCGATATCTCAAAATCATGCCCCTGTAAGTTACCATATAGAAGGAAAAAGTTTAGGCGATAGTAGTTATTCTTTCCAACAAAGGTTGATAAATTGAACCTGTAACCAACGTCACCAACTAATGGGTTGCTATTTTGACTGGTAATGTCGCCTAAATAGTGCAGCACTCCGGTTCCCAACGATAAAACGGGTTTGTAAACAGGGTTTTCCACTTCCACCTCTTGAACTAGTTGCTGACCATAAAAATCCTCATCATCGTCCTGAGCCCAAACTTTGGGAACAAGAAGCAGAATAAGCGCAATGCAAATACAAGTAAATTTGTTATTTATCATTTTAAAAAACACCGGTTGCATTATCTGTACCATTGTTGGTTTAGGATCATTAAAGCTTCCTGAACAGTTATTCTAACACCATCGTTATATGCAGCAACAAATGCATCATCAATTGGTGTTGTTGACCATATCTCGTTTCTTCTATCGCGAGCATCTTTGTAATCGTAGAATGATCCAATTGAGTATTTATACCATCCTTCATGTTTCTCGGTTCTTACATCCTCTGTAATACTAAGCCTTGAGAAGTACCTTTTAACATCAATGGGGCGGTGTCCTGCTGCAAGCTGTACCCTGTAGTAAACTCCCTCCTCAGGCTCTAACTGGTAAGAGATGTCCAGTTGTGGTGTGGTGCGGCTTGTTTTTGGCTTGTCTTTTATTTCTTGATGCTTCACGGGGATCTCTCTACCACCATCCTCGCCTGTGTAGGTTGTGCTTACTGGAACTCCTTCCGAGACTTGAGAAGGTGATGATTTCTGAGCGGGCAATGATTCAATGATTCCCTCAAGATGCTCAGCATCGGGTTTTGTAAGGTCAACATCACGCTGAATAATATCAATTACATGGGTAGCATCATTAAGAATGTAGGAGAATGTGCCGTTAATTGCAAGATCAGTTGTGCCCGTGCCATCTTCAGGTGATAACTTGTAGTTAACAATAAATCGTGAGTCGGGCGGAAGATTCATCCAAAGAAATTTGGCCTTTTGGTCCTTGAATGTGAAAATTCCATCCTGCGTCTCTATTGCTTCTGCCGTGTACCCTTCGGGTATCTCCTCCTCAATTTTTGCAAATTTATCAGCAGATCCTCTGTTTACTAAAATATTTACAAACATGTCGTTGGTTTCTCCGGTGAATGTTGGTGCTTGCCTAACGCAACGTACATTGCTCGCTTCAAGTGAAACTGGTTGTTGAACTGGAATCGTTCGTTGGAATTCGGAGATATCAACTATTGAGTTGGGATCAATATTAGTAGAGGGTAAAATTGAAATATCTTTTGATGCAATTTCTACTGATTTACGTTCATTTCCATCAATGTATGAGAATAAACCATCAATGCTGAAGTCGCCCTTTAATCTTTCATCAACCTTAACGCGGTACGATATTTTAAACTCTTCCTCTGCTGGTAATCGTAACCAAATAAATTTTACTTTTTGATCCTCAAAAGCGAAACTTGCATTGGGGTTATCAACGGGTTGTGCCGTAAGGCCCCGGGGAAGTTCCTGCTGGAACCTAGCGAAACTTTCAATACCTCTTTTTTGTAGGGTTACTTCAATATCAAATTCTAAACCAGCATTTACCTCTTTCGGAACATCCATCTTTAAGGATACATCGCTGCTAGACAGTATGTTAGCCAGCAGGATTCCTAGCGTGTTCAGCAAGAGAATGAAATATTTAACCATAGTGGTTATGCTTTTTTTATAATATTTAGCTGCTAAACCTAGTAATTGTTTACAATATTAGCAAATAAAACTGTTACATGGCAAATTATGTGCTGTAAATATTGCAGTATGTTAATTATTTTACAATAATGTTAAAAACTTTTTAGTGGCAATTGTCCATTAACTAAACGGTTGTTTTCTGTTTTATAGCTCTATTTATATGAAAAAGTGCTTCCACCCAAGAACTCTCTTAATATAGATGTTTGAGGGATTTCATTATCAGGAATTCTTACAAAGAAGCTAAGGAATTTTATTAATCTCCTTGCTTCTGAGTACTGTGGAGCATTCATGGGAACATCCCTAAGTATTTGCTCTGCAAAACTTCTTAGTATTCCAAACTCATAGAGCAGTGCAGAATTAAACATTACATCGGCTTCTTCCTGATAGGGAAAAATATTGAGTTCTTCACCTCGCCTAACGCTCTGCCAGCGTGATATCGTATCTAGTGCGCTATAGCCTCTGTACCTAAAATCGCGAATAATCCTTCTTATAAGCCTATTGTCGGTTGTTGGGATTCTGTTAGTGCCATCAATCGAGAGTGAAGTTAGGGCTGAAATGTAAATAAGAAACTTTTTTTCCTTAGGAATTAGCGGTGTAAGCTTTGGGTTTAGCGCATGAATACCCTCAATAATTATAACTCCATTATCTTCAATCCTGAGCTTTGTGCCATCGAAAAATCGCTTGCCGGTTTCAAATGAGAATTTTGGCAAATCAACCTCCTCTCCCTTTAGGAGTTCAACAAGATTCTTGTTAAAACACTCCACATCCAACGCACCTAGCGATTCAAAATCGTACTCGCCGGTTTTATCTAGGGGTGTATTCTCCCTGTCAACAAAATAGTTGTCAAGCGATATGGTGTGGGGCTTTAATCCTGCAACTTTTAGCTGAATGGCAATTCGCTTTGCAAAGGTGGTTTTTCCTGATGATGACGGGCCTGATATTAGGACTACTCTAACATCATCCTTTCTATGGATTATTAGATCTGCAATTTGAATAACCTTCCGTTCGTGGAGTGCTTCCGAAATTTTTATAAGCTCGCTGGAATTACCTTGTTTTATCTGCTCATTAATTGTTGCCACGTTACCAACGCCTATAATATCTACCCATTCTTTATACTCCTGAAAAATTTCAAACATTTTGTTCTGTAGTACGATGTCTTCAAGTTCATCAGGTTTCTCCCTTTTGGGAACCATAAGCAGCATGCCATCGTAGTATTTAACCAAATCGAAGAGCTTAAGGTATCCGGTTGAGGGGACAAGGCACCCGTAAAAATAATCGGCCATGCTGTTAATGTAGTAAACGGATGTGTAAAGCGTGGCTCTGGTTTCAAAAAGGTTCGCTTTCTCCAGCTGGTTGTTCTTTTTGAAAAGCGTTACAACATCTTTGGTTAAAACCTTATCGCGTCTTATGGGGATGTTATTGTTAACAATCTCACGCATCCTGTCGCCAATTCTAAAAATTACTGAGATGTCAAGCGGTTCATCATGACCATCAATCTCGCAGTAAAAACCTTTCGAAACGGAATGTTCAACCCTAACCCTTCCGCCAGGAATGGTGTCGTGCACTGCTTTTTGTAATACAAAAAACAAGCTTCGTTGGTACATCCTCATACCTGCAGGATGGGTAATATCAATAAAATAGATGCTTTTGGGCGTGTAAACTTCGTACTCAAGCTCCTTTAGCTCGTTGTTCACCATGGCTCCTATTACAGGTTGTTGTAATTCAATGCCAAATGCTTCGGAGATGTCTAGGAGGGTAAGTCCTGGTTTTAAATGTTTACGTTGGCTCGTATTCTCACAAATAATTTCTACCTCTTTCCTCATGCTTAGCTTTAACGGGTTACTTACTGGGTTGTTCTTTATTTATTTTATAAAAGTAGCAAAACCTATGCAATTAATAAAATTGCAAGAATTATTTTTATAATGAAACGAAGGCTGCTTGATAATTATCAGCAGCCTTCGTTTTGAACCTAAAAGGAATAAACTATTGAACAGCAGCAAGGGCATTAATTGAACCCCATCCGAAATTAGAGTTTCGGTTTGGATAGAATGTAGCCGATTGCTTCATTTTTTCCAGCACCTGCTCTCTGTTCCAATTTGGATTTTTCGCCCAAATGAGCGCAGCTATACCTGCGGTTGTGGCTGTGGCAACCGAAGAGCCTCCAACATACGTGTTTTCATTGTCATAAAACCCATGGGATACTGAGGTGCGGTTACTATCCCATGCACGTTGCATAACTACGGTAAAATCAATTTTACTACCCTTATGGCACACTGCGCATTCTTCAAAACTAGCACCATCTGTAATGCCTGTAACTGCAATGGTTTCATTCATGCTTGCAGGAAATATCACACCCGCCCAGTTAGTAAAATTCGTAGAAGTACCACCCGCTGCAATTATCAATTTACCTTTAGAGTATGCGTATTGAATAGCATCGCTAATATTACCAGATGAGAATATGTGTCCAATCGACATGGATATAACTTTAACATCAGAGCGATTGGCAAGTCCTGTAAGTGCCTGCGATACTCCACGCTTTTCGTGATATCCATTAAGCACAACGTCGCTGGTTGCTCTGTATGAAACAAGGTTGCAATTGTAAGCAACTCCTAAAGGTTGGTTCAGGTTGTTTCTTGGGCTTGCAATGGTAGCAGCCATTAAGGTTCCGTGGCCACACTTGTCATCCGGGCCATCAGTATTTGATGACCATGGCCAGAATGAGTCGACGTAGGTTCCGTATTTCTGAATAAAACGACCAGATGAGTACCCGTTGTTGAAATTACTACCCAGTAGCGATTGTTCTTTTGATACGCCGGTATCTATTAAACCTACAGATATTCCGCTGCCTGTACTATAGTTCCATGCCTGAGGAATACTGTGCCTTGTATATGTCCACGATTGCTGTGAACTGGGAGCAATCATAGTATAGTCAGCTGAGTTAACAGTTGAGGAACTTGTGTTGCATCCAGATGAACTTTTAATGGCATCTTCATACGTGTAATATTGATAACCAGAAGGTTCAATATACCTGATGTCCGGATCGTATCTTAAAATCTCAATTGTTTCAAGGTTCGATACTTTTAAATCGATGTAGTTTATGATTTTTGCTTCGTAAACCACAAGACGCTCTTTGCCTTTTGATACAGGGAGATTGCCCAGTTCAATATCAGCAACGGAATTAATAATATTCTCCTTAATTGCAATGTTCTTTGTTGTTCTTTCTTCGTTAAAAGGCTCTGAATCGTAACCGATGGTAAGTACGCTATCGCCATGCATTAATGCGCTCCATAGTACGTACGAATCAACATCTTGCCAGTTAAAGTCACCTTTGTCCTCAAGCTGCTTGTTGATTATTTTATTAATCTCAGTAGCTGCTAAGGGTTCTAGCTCTGGGATGCTATCTGATAAAGCATCATGTGGTGCCTCATCTTTAGAGCAAGATGATAGTAGAAGCACAAAAAGGATGGGGATAATGCTAATTTTTTTCATTTTTCATTGGTTTAGGTTAATTAATATGGTTGCCCCAAATCTATGGAAATTTTATTAAGTAAATGATAGGTGAACGTTAATAAAAAACCAAATAAATGATAAAATGCACCTTTTTTGGTAGTGATATTGCAGCATGTGTTGTATAAATTTGAATAATTCTAAATTAAGGTATAACGATGTATTTTTTTTATTTTTCAAATGGGGATAGAAGTTTTATGATTATTTTGCATTTTGAAACTCATGAAATGAAAAGTGATGGGTATTGTAAGAAAGTTAATACCACCCGATAGATGGAAAATCCCAGTAATTATACTTTTGGGAATATTTTTTGGGTTGGGTGCCTTCACATTTCATATTTCAAAGGCCCCATCCTATTTGTCTGACAAACCAGAGACTTGCATAAATTGTCATATTATGGTGCCCGAGTATGCCACCTGGGCACATAGTGCCCACAGGGAAAACACCAATTGCAATGACTGCCATGTGCCACATAACAACATGTTTAACCATTATTATTTTAAAGCGATGGATGGTTTAAGGCATGCAACAATATTTACACTTAGAGCAGAACCACAGGTTATTCAAATAAAAGATGCTGGCGCAAAGGCAGTCCAGAATAACTGTATTCGTTGCCATGAAAATGTTGTGAACGATACTAGAATGATGCGTCCCGAATTTACTCAAAACCAACTGCGTAAAGAAAGGAAATGCTGGGAATGCCACAGAGATGTTCCACATGGGAGGGTTAAAGGTTTGAGTACAACACCCTACGCAATTGTTCCATTGCTTGATAGCCCAGTTCCTGAATGGCTAAAAAAAATCATGGATACGGATAGTAGTAAATAGCATACATTAAAATATTCCACCTTTTAAAACATTAATCAAATGAAACCAATTGGCGAGATAATTAAGGATAAACCATGGGTAGGCTGGGTTTTATTTTTTGGTACAATGATAGTTGTATTTCTCCTAGGTTTACTGGCGTCATCTATTGTAGAGCGTCGTGCCGAAGCCGTATTCGCTTACACCCCACAGGTTGAGCATGAGCAATGGGAGCCCAGACTTGAGGTTTGGGGAATGAATTTCCCTCGGCAATACGAAACATACCTAAACACTGCTGATACTACCTTTGAAAGCAAGTACTATGGAGCACGGAAGATTGATATGCTTGCTGAGGCTCCTGAAATGGTAGTTTTATGGGCTGGCTATACATTCTCTAAAGATTACAGCCAGGGGCGAGGACACATGTGGGCAATTGAGGATGTTCAAAAAACTTTAAGAACGGGGGCCCCTATGGAGCCTGAAGACGGACCAATGCCTGCAACTTGCTGGACATGCAAGAGCCCTGATGTGCCAAGAATTATGGATAAAATTGGCATTGCTGAATTTTACAGTTCAACACTGGCAGAACTTGGACCTGAAATTGTAAATCCAGTTGGATGTGCCGATTGTCACGACGCAAAAACGATGGCTTTGCAGATTACACGTCCTGCTCTTATTGAGGCATTTGAAAGGCAAGGGCAAGATGTTACTCAGGCGTCTCATCAGGAGATGCGCTCTTTAGTTTGCGCCCAGTGTCATGTTGAGTACTATTTTAAAGGAGAAGGGACCTACCTAACTTTTCCTTGGGATAAGGGGTTTTCTATGGAGAATATGGAGGATTATTATGATGAGTATGGTTTTGCCGACTGGACCCATGCGTTAAGTAGAGCTCCAATGATAAAAGCTCAGCATCCTGATTATGAGATATTCCGGTTTGGAGTTCATTACGACAGGGGCGTGTCTTGTGCAGATTGCCACATGCCCTACAAGAGTGAAGGTGGAGTTAAGTTTACAGATCATCATATACAGAGCCCTTTAAATGATGTGGCTAATACTTGTGGAGTTTGCCACAGAGAGGATGCGGAAAAATTGGTAGAGAATGTTTATCAGAGGCAGGATGCTCTGCATCAAACCCGAACGCTACTTGAGGAGGTTCTTGCAAAGGCGCATATTGAGGCAAAATTTGCATGGGATAAGGGAGCAACAGAAGAACAAATGCAGAATGCACTGAAATTAATTCGTGCCGCACAATGGCGTTGGGATTACATTGCAGCAAGTCACGGGGCATCTTTCCATGCGCCATTTGAGAGTGCTAGAGTTATTGCTTTGGGCCTTGAGAAAGCACAGGAAGCCCGCTTAGAGGTAAGTAGGGTTTTAGGCAATCTTGGTTATAGCCGTGAGGTTCCTATACCTGACATTTCAAGTAAAAGTAAAGCGCAAGAGTTTATTGGGTTAAACATGAAAAAACTTAATTCGGAAAAAAAGGCTTTCCTTGATAATATTGTACCACGGTGGTTGGAAGAAGCAAAAGAGCGGGAGGCAAAGTATCCAACAAAAAATTTGTAGAGTGTTAAACCCGAATTATTCATAAGTAATTCATATTAACGAACTCGTTTATAAAATCGGCTTGCTCTCAAAATATGCTTATTTCATTTTACAAAATACTTTAGCAATTAATAGAGGGAAGGGGTAGTTTGCGGTAGCCCCCCTCTATTATTAAAGAAGCCCTTTTATGCAATTATGTTTTTATCTGCTGGATAAAAGAATGTTACTAAAATAAATCCAGTAGTAACGCAACCCTTTAACTTTTTCTAGCATCATTTATATATATCAATAAATGGTGTTATATTTGTTGTTAATGACACAGTAAAGCATAACACCATTTTGGAACTTTGTCGAAGCATAATAAAGGGTTGTCAAAAAAACGACCGCAAAGCACAGCATGCGCTTTACATGCTTTTTGCTTCAAAAATGTATGGTGTGTGTTTACGGTACTACCCAAACAAAGACATTGCCAATGATATTTTACAGGATGGTTTTATAAAGGTTTTCAGTAATATCCGTTCATTCAAGTTTCAAGGTTCTATTGAGGGGTGGATAAGGCGTATAATGGTAAATACAGCGTTAGAGTACCATCGGAAGAAGAAGGATAGCCAAGAGGTAGATATTGAAAACGCTTACCACTATTCTAGCGATGGTTTTACAATTGAAAGTGACTATAAATTACTTCTTTCAATTGTAGCAAGCCTGCCAAAGCAGTATCGTTTGGTTTTTAACCTATATGCTATTGAAGGCTACTCTCATGCTGAGATAGCAAAGGAACTTAATATATCCGAATCCACAAGCAAATCAAACTATAGCCGAGCAAGAGCGATACTTAAAGAGAAGGTAATTAAGGCAGAAAAGATTATAGGGTATGCAGCTATTTAAATCTGGTCCATACGAAGAATTTGTCGGGAGGTTGTCGTCTGCCCACGTTAGACCTGAGGCTGGCACTTGGGATGCAATAAGCCGGCAGCTTGACCAGTATGATTTACATAGGAAACGGATTGCATTTAAAAGGCTCTACGTGGCAGCAAGTATAATCCTAATTATTGGCTTGGGGTTATCCTCCTTATTATTGGTTGACAAAACATTCTCAATTGAAGAGCTGGCAACCGTTAGCAATGTTAAAACCTCAACATATAGTATATCCAGCAAGCAATCTCTATATGAAATTGGTGAGATTGCGCTTCCTGAAGCATTAAACTCTACTAAAGCACCAATGCTTCCCGTTCAATTAGCATCAGAAAAAATTGAAAGAAGGACAGCGGTTGGTTTTAATGATACGCAAGATGGTGTTGAGCGCTTGAACAAAATGAGCGGTTTGCCAGCAGCTTTACCTGTCAGAAAGAAGCAATATAATGAAATGCCACATCTACCTTCCAAAGGTAAACAAGGTTTTAGTGCTGCACAAAAAGATATAAATGAATCTGTAGGAAAGGAGGAGACAGGGAGTAATGGTGCTTGGAGTATTGTTGCTTTTGCAAACCCTTCTTACTCATCCCATACCACTGCTGCTCTTAATTTTAATCAAAACCCCATTGAAACAGGCGCATGGATGTTAGGGGGGGAGCTTTTGGTGAAAAGGGAATTTAATAAGTATTTCGCCCTCTATTCTGGTTTTTTATTTAGTCCAGTTGGCCAAGAGGCAAACAACTTGTTGCTATTACGGTCAAACAGTAAATATTATGACATGACTAAACTTCAGGCAACCACTTCGCTTGGCATTGTTTCTCTTAGTAATTCTCAGGTTGGCGTTTCTGATTTCTCAACCCTTTCAAGCGCTTCGGAGAAAGTGTTAGGGGCTTCAACTATCGATAAGGCCGAATTAACTCAAAGGTTCTATTTTATGGAAATACCATTAATTGTTTCAGCAGGTTTTACAAGGGGGCCATTAAATATTGAAGTGAAGATCGGCTGTGCAGCGGGCGTGATTATCGACAATAAGTTTGATCTAAGAACCGACAACGGTAATTTTATTGGAAGAACAGAGAATGTTCGTCATCATAATGCCTCAGCATTGGGCGCAGTTGGCATATCCTTTCCTGTTAATAACCAGCTAAGCCTTATGGTTGAGCCCAATTTAAGGCTAACTTTAAAACCACTAAGTTATAGCTATACTACAACATACCCTTTCACCGCATCGGTTAAATTCGGAATGGGTTACAGGTTCTAATCAGGCCCTTTCTGCCAATTATGACTTTTAAGTATTTGCCACATTTTTATGCTAATGCATTGAGTTCGATAAATGAACATTAAACGCATAGAACGATAGGGCAACCTACCTGTTAACTAAACTTGATAGGTATGCTCTAAATCTCATTACTTTATGTGTTGAATATAGAGCCACAGACAAACCCAAACCGTAAGTTGAAAAGTTGTCACAAGTTGAGATAATAGCAAGACCTTTGGTCATGTTTTAAGGGCTTGGCTTTGTTATTCGCTTTCCCACCTTCCCGTTATATTTTAGTGATGACTAATAGTATCATAATTATTAAGAATGCACCTTATGTCTTGAAATTATTTACGCATTCAAGTAGATGATTCATCATTATTCAAAAGGCAAAATAGAAATTTGCTAAATCCACATTACCTTTTAATAAGATGGATAGTTTCCATATAAAAAAGGGAACCAATTTTGATTCCCTTTTCCTATGATAAATAATTATTAATTGTTAGGATGGCTCTTCAAGGCCATATCCTTGCCTTAGGTCTGCTTGTTTTAGTTTGAAAGCTAAGAATATTGAGATAGCTCCACATGCAACAAGAACAAGAATAGGTACGGTGTAATCGTAGTTTAGTTCACCAGCCCTAATCTGGTCAAGTCTGCTCTTATTAACAAAATCAAGCAACGCTCCAATTCCCCAGAAGAAAATGCCAAGCCCCCAGTTTTGAACGGTAAACATTGATGCATAAGCTGTCCCTAGCCTGTTTTCAGCCACAATTTTAGCAACTGATGGCCACATGGCGGCAGGTACCAATGAGAAGGCAATACCTAAACTTAACAGCCCCATATAGGCAAGTATTGGGCTTTGGAATATGGATAGCGATAGGTGAGCAAAGATAAGGAGAAGTGAACCTAAAATCATCAAAGATGCAGCCTTCCCTTTCCTATCAACATAGCTGCCAAATATTGGGGTAAAAATAATTGTACCTAGAGGAATGAGCGATGCGGTTTTTGGTCCATTCTGCAGCCAAAGTCCCAATACATCCTTATTGGCATAAATATACCCCAGGAACAGCACAACAATGCTTACAACTGCCATCACCTTGTTGGTTGGTGATTTTACCCTTAAAGGAACCATTGATACTGACAATCCGAAAATGAAGAATACAAGGTAAACACTTAATGTACCAAGAATAGAGCTGTTTAAAATTATAATGTTACCTGGCCAACTTTCAAAAGAAGCATTCTTAATCTCTATTGGCTTTCCGTTTGAGATGCCATTGAAATTATCGAGGTAAAAGGTTAATTGGGTTCCTGCGTTGGCCTCAGCACCCTCCAATGTATTTGATTCTATTGTGTTGTCAAATTGAACTTCGAGGTGAGCCGAATTCACCCCATCTGGTATGGTATCGGATATTTGGATTGTTTGGAACCCATCCTTTTTAGATGAGAACTCGGAAACATGCTGTGATTCCCAGTCAACCTCATTCTCGTCCCAGCCAATTCCCAGTCTGGCTTTGGCAAACTCTTGCTCATCCTGAACGTCAAAACTGATAGTATAAGGTTCGCCAGGGTTTACATCAAAATCCTCAGAGTTTATAACATGCTTCGATTCGGTTTGAAGTGTTATTCGCAGCGCTTTTTCACCTTCGGCAACAAAAACTTTCTCTTCGTTGTAGGTTATTCTTGATGTTTTGGTTTTCCAATTGTCAACAGGAAGATTGTAAGAGAAATTAAACTTGTTTACCAGCAGGTCGGGTGCATATATTATAAAAGGGAATACTGCTGAATAAAACGCTACGCAAAGTAATGCGATGTATATAAAGGATTTGTTTGTAGCTAGCTTAACCAGATCAGAAAATTTGAAATCTTCGTCAGCAGACTTCTCCTGATTAACGTCTGCAGCTTTAATTGCTTTCTGTTGCTTGTCAAGTTTAATATCAAAGAAAAGGTATATAACAAACATAATTAGAGATAGCCCAATTAGAGTGGCTGCAAAAGTAACGGCTGGAGAAACAGATGATCCTGCTATGTCGAGCGATAGTGCAATGGAGAGAGCTGAACCAAGCCTGCCAAATCCCATGTTAATTGCCATGGCCAGTGCAAGTTCGTAACCTTTGAACCATTTTACTATGGTACGAGTTGCTACAACACAAACAACCTCAAGACCTGTACCGAACAGGATTCTTCCAATAATTAGTGTTGTTAGCATGGTGGACGTATCGGTACCAAATACGCCAGATGCTCCAAGGGCAGATATTAGACCACCAAGTGTTGCCAAACCGCCAAATACTAAACCAGCTATCCTAATGCCCCACTTATCCAGAATAATTCCACCAACAATTATCATACCCATCATGTTGGCAATGGTGGTTAGTCCAATCATACGGCCAAACTGCTCGCTAGTAAATCCAAGGTCAGTTTCCACCAGGGCCTTTAATCCAGAGTAAAAATCTTGGAACCAGTAGGTTGAAAAAAGTAAACTGCTGACAAGGATAAGAACTAGCCAACGCATAGCAGCATTATCCCGCAATGTCTTTTTAATTTTCTCCATTTTTTAAGGTTTTTGATTTGTTTTAATTACTATAGATACAGATTAATAACTTTGTTTGTATGCACATTTAGTAAAATGAACGTCAAAAATAGAATAAATACAATTCCTAACAAATAACAAATACTATGTATTGAAAAAAAATCAGGACATTGCCTAAGTATCAAGGTAAAAAAATAAAAAAAAAAGGGCTGCTGCCCTTTTTAATGTGTTTTTAGCACTTAAACTCTAATTCCGATTCTCATAAACCCACATTTCCATGGGTTCATCCTGATTCCTCTGAATTCTTAAAATTTCATTAGCTGCTTTGGAGTAAGTATCGTAGGCGGCTACCGAAACCATCTTAAAGTTATTGGGTGATTCAATTACTTTAGGATTTTTAAATCCCCACTGCGATACTTTTTCCTGAAAATCATCAGCATTAGATGGTACTTTAAAACTGCCGATAATTACATGGAAGCGATTTCTAGCCTCCATTTCTTTAACTCTATTAAGAGAATCTTGAATTGCCTTCTCTTTCGCCCTTCGTGCCTCTTCAAGTTTTTTGGCTCTTTCCATTTCTGCTTTTTTGATACTATCCTGCTTGGCTTGCCAAACAGCGAGGGTGTCAGCAGCTTTTTCTTTTTTTGAGCCACCAAAAAATTCACAGCTAGCAAATGTGGTTGCTAGTAACAGAGTAAAAATGAGTAGTTTTCTCATAGTTGCTTTAAGTTAAATTCCAAATCAAATTTCAGCATTTTTTTTTCTTCAACAAAAAAAAAATGTAAATAAATGTTTGATTTTCACTATTTTTTTTCAACGTATTTTAAAAATAGCAGATAATCAGTATGTTGTAGTTGTGTGATATGTGAAAAAAATTACAAAACTTATTGCGTTTTCATCTGTTTATCGGTGTTTTTACCGTTCATAGGCACATATTGATTGTGATTTTTTCATGTTTTTACACTTTTTTTGATGCGTAGATGCGTTTTTAAACCACATTGCAAGAAAATTCAGCTTGCAATTGTTTAGATTTTGTTAGATTTGTTCGTAATAAATAAATAAAAGTTTAGGCTGACTTTATGAAAACAATAATAAATCTTTTTGAAGATAGCGTTAGTAAATACGCTTCAAACCCTTATTTGTGGGAAAAGAAAGGGGATGAATTTGAGTCAATTTCGTATAATGAAACCAAAACGGAAGTTCAGAAAATGGCTGCAGGGCTCATTTCGTTGGGGGTAAAAAATAATGATACAATTTCGCTTCTTTCTGAGGGCCGAATGTATTGGGTGATAAGTGAATTAGCTATTCTTTATACTGGAGCTATAAATGTGCCTTTGTCAATTAAACTCGATGGACCCGACCTGAAATTTAGAATTGCTCATTCTGAATCTTCAATTATTGTTGTTTCTGGTAACCAGGCGCACAAGATTCGTGCTATTCGCGATGAATTACCGCTGGTTAAAAAGATCATATATCTTGATGAGCAGGAATCGTACCAAGATGATGAGATGCACGTTTCGTCAGTAATTGAGTTAGGCGAAAACCTGTTTTCCATAAAGCCCAATGCCTTGAATGAGGCTAAAGAGCAGATAGATGACAACCATTATGCAACCATTAGTTACACATCGGGAACCACGGCAGACCCCAAAGGCGTCGTGCTATCGCACAGGAATTATACTGCTAATGTGGAGCAGGCTCTTACCTTAATGGACATACCTGAGTCGTACAGAACACTAATTATATTACCTCTTGACCACTGCTTTGCGCATGTAGCAGGTCTCTATTCATTTATGGCAAAGGGTGCAAGCATTGCTACGGTTCAACTGGGGAAAACTCCTATGGAGACACTTAAAAATATCCCAATTAATATTAAGGAGATTAAACCAAATCTGCTTTTGAGCGTACCAGCACTGGCTAAAAATTTTAAAAAGAATATTGAGGGTAATATAAAGGCCAAAGGAAAAATATTATACAAAATCTTTAATCATGCTCTTAGTTTGGCTTATGCATATAATAAGGAAGGCTATAATAAGGGGAGGGGGCTAACATTTCTTAATAAGCCGCTTTTAGCGATATACGATAAGGTTCTATTCAAGAAGATTCGTGAGGGGTTTGGCGGTGAACTTAAGTTTTTTATTGGCGGAGGTGCCCTTCTCGATATTGAGTTACAACGTTTTTTCTACGCCATTGGCATGCCAATGATGCAAGGGTACGGTTTATCTGAAGCCACACCTATTATTAGTTCAAACTCATTAAAAAAGCATAAGCTGGGCTCCTCAGGTTATCTTGTAAAACCCCTTGAACTAAAAATTTGCGATAGCAATGGAGTTGTACTACCCATTGGTGAGAAGGGCGAGATTGTTGTTAAGGGCGAGAACGTAATGATGGGGTACTGGAAGAACGAGAAGGCAACCAGAGACACCGTGAGGGACGGTTGGCTTTACACCGGTGATATGGGCTATATGGACAATGATGGGTTCCTTTACGTACTTGGTAGATTTAAAAGTTTACTAATTTCCAGCGATGGAGAGAAGTACAGCCCTGAGGGGATTGAGGAAACGTTAATTCAACATTCTAGGCTAATTGACCAAACAATTCTTTATAATAATCAGAATCCATATACGGTTGCGCTAATTGTTCCAGCTAAAGAGGCGTTAAAACGTAAAGTATCAGAAAAATTTACTGATTTAAATAGTAATGAAGCAGCTGAGTATGCTCTGGAACTTATAAAAAACGATGTTGCCATATTTAAAACCGGAGGAGAGCTTGAGGGGATGTTCCCAGATAGATGGCTGCCGGCAACCTTTGCCCTATTAGAGGAGCCTTTTACTGAGCAGAATGGAATGGTTAATAGTACTTTGAAGGTAGTAAGGGGTAAGGTGGAGAAGCATTATGCGAGGAGGTTAGAGCATCTATTTACGCCCGAAGGAAAGAACGTGCAAAACGAGCAGAACATTCAAGTGGTGTTGAATATTCTTAACAGCTAGTAAAGATTATTATTCTAGTTTTTTAACATTTTGCCTTTAAACTCCATAGAAATATTCGCGCTTGATTAATTGTGGCGTTTATTGTATATTGTGGGATGAAATAATAAAAGGGGCAACAATGAGAAAATTATCTATTCTTTGCTTTCTTTCTTTATTGTTTTTTGGAGTGAATGGACAAGACGATGGTTTTGTCTCCAAGCGGAGTTCTATGGTCAGGCATCAAATAAAGAGCAGGGGCATTACTCATAAACCCACCATTAGAGCCATGAATGCTGTGAAAAGGCATGAGTTTGTCCCTGCTCAGTATAGAAATTTGGCTTATAACGACAGGCCATTGCCAATTGGTTCAGGGCAAACAATCTCGCAACCATACATAGTTGCTTATATGACTGAGTTGATGAGGCCCACTTCGGATATGAAGGCACTTGAGATTGGAGCTGGGTCAGGTTATCAAGCGGCTGTACTTGCAGAGATAGTTGATTCTGTTTACACCATAGAGATTGTGCCTGAATTGGGGCGCTCTGCAAAAGCAAACTTAAAGAGGATGGGCTACGATAACGTAAGCACTAAGGTTGCCGATGGTTATTATGGTTGGGAAGAAAAGGGGCCGTTTGATATAATAATGGTTACCGCTGCAGCCGAACATATTCCTCCCCCGCTCATTGAGCAGCTAAAAGATGGTGGTCGAATGATTATTCCCGTAGGCTCTCCATTTATGGTTCAGCAACTTATGCTGGTTGAGAAAATTAACGGGAAGATTAGTACCCGAAGCCTTATTCCTGTTAGGTTTGTACCATTTACACGTGCCAATAATTAATGCGCGAAAGAGTTTCCATATTCCTGATTTCAATTGCTATAATTGGTTTTCAGCTAGCAATTATCAATTTGTTGTCCTACAGTCAGTGGCATCATTTTGCCTACTTGGCAGTATCTATTGCAATGCTTGGTTTTGGATCCTCGGGTGTTATTCTATCTGTTTGGAGGCACTTTTTTAGCAGATATGCAATAGCAATGTTGCCATACCTTTTTGCTGCAACAGGATTACTGATGTTTATAGTTCCGTGGCTAATTGATTTAGAGTTTGTTCGTTTTGATACATTTTTAATATTTACATCTAATGAACATATATTCAGATTGCTTCTAACTTGTTTTTTTCTTTTCCTCCCCTTCCTAACTGGCGCCACCGTGATAGGTCTCTTCTTTATGATTAGAAGCGAGCATATTCCTTTGTTTTATGCATGGAACCTAGCAGGCTCAGCGGTTGGCGGAGTGATTCTTGTTTGGCTCTCAAATCATGTTCTTCCAATGAACCTTGCCGCATTGTTTGGCTTTTTTGGGGTTTTTTCAGGACTTCTTTTAATGAATAGCTGGAGGCAGAGGGCTTTAAGCGCGCTTGTTATTGTTTTTGGGGTAGTAATAATAATTGTACAACCAGTAATCCCCACCACATCAGAATTTAAGGCCATAAGTAAAATGCTCTTAATGCCTAACACCAATGTAAAGGAGAGAGAGCCATTGGTGCAGGGTGCTTATGAGTTGGTTGTATCAGAGAACCTTAGGCAGGCTCACGGTTTAAGTTTAAACTATTCGGGCTCTGTACCCAATGTTGATATGGGGTTTCTAAATGGGCAACCATACTTTACTTTTGAAGGTATTAAGGTTGATAGTACCCTTTATAGCAGTACAATATACAACCTGCCATACATTATCAACAAGAAGCCATTTGAAGATGTGTTACTACTTAGCCCATTTGGGACATATTTAGTATCTCAAGCATTGAGTAAAAAGGCCAACGTTACAATTGTTGAACCAATTAAGCCACTGGTTGATAGCTTGTTAAAATACCCATGGGCTGCACCCAATGTGAGTGCTTTGCCTGTTTACCCAAGAGAATTCCTTTTGGCACATGATAAACAATGGCAATTTATCATGTTTCCATTGTTAGGTGGTATGGGGAATGCTGGTTTATCTGCCTTTGATGAGCAGTACCTGCTAACAACCAATGCCATAGTGGATGCATTACAAAAGTTAGCTCCAGATGGAATGTTAATGCTATCCTCCAGCATGGATGTCCCATATAGAAATAGTTTGAAACTGATAAATACCTGTGTAGCTGCTTTGCATTCAATGGGACTTGAGCCAACTAGTCATTTGCTAGCTATAAAAAGTTGGAATACTCTCGGTGTAATAGTTAGGCCAACTCCCTTTTCATCTGAGGATATAGAGAATACTGTTCAGTTTGCAAAAGAGCAAGGTTTTGATATGGTTCAACCTAATGTTGGTGAGCAAACTAACATTTTACCCGATACAACCTTTGCTGTTATAGCCAAGGAAATTATTCAGGGTAAAGGATCAGGAAATGTAGATGGTTATGCCTTTAACATATCACCACCAAATGATAATAGCCCATTCTTTTCTCAGTTCGTAAAATTAGGTAAGCTAAAGCAATATTTGCAAGAATATGGTCGTGCTGACTTGCCTTTCTTGGAGTTAGGTTACTTTATTGTTTGGGCAAGCTTATTGGTTTGCTTAATATTAGCCATTTTAGCTATTGCCCTCCCGCTTTTCATCTCTTTAAAAACTCGAAAGTTCATTTTTCCAATATGGATTTACTTTTCAATGCTAGGATTGGCTTATATGCTTTTTGAGGTTTCATTGATTCAGCGTTCAATGCTAACTCTTGGCAATCCAGTTACCTCCAGTGCCGTTGTTATAAGTACTCTTTTATGTTTTTCTGCAGTAGGGAGCTACTATTCATCTGGCATTAGTGTTAAAAAATCATTGTTTGCTGTATTGGTTTCTATTGTTGTGTTAATTAGTTTATATGCTTTTTTTGGAGGAAGCCTGTCGTCAATGGTAGTTCATAAGCCTTTTATAGTTCGACTGCTGGTTATTGTCTTAAGTGCAGCTCCGTTGGCTATACTTATGGGAATGGCTTTCCCTTTAGGTATGAAGTACCTTTCAAGTAATTATCCTGAGCAAATTCCTATTGCCTGGGGAGTAAATGGTTTTTTCTCGGTTCTGGCTGCCCCAATGGCAACCATAATAGCTGTGGAGGCTGGGTTTATTCAGGTAATGCTGGTAAGTGCCATAATCTACTTACTTAGCATCATCTCAGCAAAATTCTTTGTGAAAAATTAAAATGATGGTAATGTATTGAAAAATGGTTGGTATTGATAATGATTGTTTGGGCTACGTAATTTTAGAAAAGTTTCGGATGGTCGTTCTCAAACTGTTGAAGCACCTTGGTAATAATTGCTTCGCGAAGAAATTTTGACCTGTTTTTTATTTTATATTTTTTGCAGTAAATATTAATAGCCTCAAGTTCAAGGGTATTAAAAAGTAGCGCTTTCCTGTGAACGCGTTTTAACCTTTCATTGTTAAAACCTGATCGTTTATATCTAGCCACAATTATATAGGTGTTAAACTTTTTTTAATAAAATTATTTACAAAGAAAACTATTACTAACCAAACTTTTATCTATAAACAAAGCATAATACTTAACAATTTGCTGAAAGTTTTTAACATTTAAGCTCTTATTATATTTTTGAAAATAGATTTATTTCCAATATTTTTTGTTAATTTGGTTTTTAAATTAATTAGCTTGTTAATTATTAGCTTGTTATATTTTTACTATCAGAATAATTTAAGAAATAACCTGAGAGAACATGAATGATAGTCATATTGTCCCGAATAGCTCCTCCAAGAACGAACCATACAACCCAATGGATTTTAGCTTATTCAACAGTGCCTCATCGTTAGTATTTGTAATTAATAGTAAAGGTGGTGTAACTTTCTGGAATAGTGCCTGCAAAAGGATTCTTATAAAGGATAGTTCGCAGGAATTAAGCCCAAAAGATATTTTTGAGGAATTATTTCCCGATCTGGATACTCGTAGAAGGATTAAACAGCAAGTGAAGGAGATGGGAAGTAGCCAGGTTGAATGGGAGTATGAACATCAAAATAACTCAGGAAACCTTGTTGTTATACAATGGACTGCAAAGCCACTTACAGTTGATAGTTCCGAAAGCTACTTAGTTGTTGGGCATGATATAACCGAGTTTAAAATGGCTCAACAGAAAGAGCAGGAATGCTATCGGAAGTACAACGCGATAGTTGGCTCCTCTCAGCAGTATCTTAAGTTGAATCCTGATGAGAATCCATTCCATACTTTAGGAACTGAAATTGAGAAGCATGTTAAGGATTGTCTTTACGTTATTGGTTCTTTAGACGAGTCTCAAGATTTTTTTACCATAGAGGGGGTGTATGGTATTAACTCTGAAGAATGGGAGAATGTGCTGAATTTTTTAGGATGGAATCCGGTAGGAAGACGCTTTAAGATGCTCCCTGAAATATTTGATACTATTGGGAAGGGAGAGTTGTTAAAATCGGAAAAAAAATTGTATGATTTTACTGATGGAGAAATTTCATCGGTAGCTGCACGTAGTATCGAAAGATACTTTGGAATAAAAGATATTTATTCTATTGGTTTGGATGAAGGAGGGAGGCTTCTTGGCGGTGTAGTATGCATTACAAAGAGGGTTATTGATAGGTTCAATCAAAACTTATTGGAAGAGCTAATTCGTCAATCTTCAATTGGCATAAGCAGAAACCTTCATAGCAAGAAACTTTTGGCATCAAAAGAAAGAGCCGAGGAATCGGATAGTTTGAAGTCCACATTTCTGGCCAATTTAAGCCATGAGATACGAACTCCCATGAATGCCATTCTTGGGTTTTCTCAGCTGCTGGGCATGTCTGGGATTGACAAAAATAAGCGTAGGCAGTATGTTGATATTATTAATCAGAAAGGTAGGATGCTGCTTAAGCTTACCAACGATATAATTGATGCCTCAAAGGTAGAGGCGGGGCAGCTCACGCTGATTCATCAGCCTTTCAGTCTGAATAAACTTATGCGAAACCTAAAATCGTTTTACGATAAGGAGCGGGTTTTTCAGAAACGTGAAAACATTTCAATAAACCTTGAGTTACCCGATAATACCGAGGAGTTTGAAATTGTTAGCGATGAGGGACGCATAGAGCAGGTGCTTACAAACCTGTTGAGCAACGCGCTAAAATATACGGAGAAGGGTTCAATTAATTTTGGATACATATTGCATGAGGGGTCAATTGAGTTTTTTGTGAATGATACAGGTGTAGGTATTGATACGAACAAGCAGAATTTGATTTTCGATAGATTTAGACAATTTTCCGAAGAGACCTTGAGAAGTCAGACAGGAACCGGACTAGGTCTTGCTATAAGCAAGGGTTTAGTTGAACTTTTAGGCGGTAAAATTTGGGTGGAGTCTTCACCAGGCGATGGAGCTACTTTTAGGTTCACAATACCTGTCGTTGAATCATTCAAGAGAAGCGTTAGCACAACAATTACAGATATTGACTCTTGCACCGATTCGGTTACGCCTAATTGGAAAAACAAGGTAGTTCTAATTGCTGAAGATGAAGAAGTTAATTATCTGTTTATTAGTGAACTTATTGAGCCAACAGGAGCTAAGGTGCTTTGGGCACAGGATGGTGCACAGGCGGTGGAGCTTGTTAGTACAATAAAAAATATAGATGTCATACTAATGGACATTAAAATGCCTAATATGAATGGATACGCTGCTACACTTGAGATTAGGCAGATTGAACCTACCATCCCTATTATTGCGCAAACAGCCTATGCTTTTACCGAAGATAGAGAGAAGGCTGAGGCTGCTGGTTGCGATGCTTATATTACTAAACCAATAAACAGCAAGGAGCTTATTTGTTTGCTCGATAAGTATTTAGGGTAATATATTGGGTAGGTTTACTCATTACGGTTGTAATAATCGTATAAATAACCTCCTCCAATCAGCACATCTTCTTCATAAATTGCAGTAGGCTGACCAGGCATCGGGGCCCATGCCGAATCTTCAAGAAATACTGTAGCAGAATTATCGTTGTTAATTAGAATAGTGCATTCCTCCTGTGGGTTTTTCCCAAACCCCCTAACCATAGCCCGTAAGTTATTATGGCGGCCTTTTGGTAGTGAGGGGAAGTAGCAATCTTTTAATTCTATCGTATTATAGAAAAGATTATCCCATGGTCCAACTACTATGGAGTTACTTGCAGCATCAATTTTTGTTACGCAGTATTCTTTTGGCAGATTGCAAATTCCCTTCTTTTGCCCAATAGTAAAGTTATATATGCCATTGTGTTCACCATGGTAGTTCCCATTTTCCAAAAGAATTGGACCCTTAAATGGCTCGTATGCTGTTGACTCGATAAATTCCCTGTAATTTTTCCCTTTTAAAAAGCAAATGCCCATGCTCTCGGGCTTTGATGCAAGGTTTGAAAAACCATTGGTTTTTGCAATTTCTCGCACTTCGCTCTTTAAATAATCCCCTAGCGGTGTTACTGATTTCGATATGATTTCTGGTGAAAGCCCCCATAGGAAGTAAGATTGGTCTTTATGCTTATCCTTGCTTTGTTTAATTCTCGGCACAGATTTATGCAACGTTTTTCTAACATAATGACCAGTGGCAATGTAGTTAAAATCATTCTGGGTCGCATAATTATGAAGAATATCCCATTTGATATTGGTATTGCAGAATGAGCATGGGCAAGGGGTGCATCCTTTTTGGTATTCTGAGGTGAAATATTGTATAACCGTTCTTTCAAAGGTTTCTTTTATGTCTATAATTTCTAATGGTACGCCAATCTTTTCAGTAAGGTTATATAGGTTTTCTCGCTTTTCCTTTTCATCCTCATTGTATAAGGCGAAGTGGATTCCTGAAACGCTATACCCTTGTTTTTTTAAAAGAATTGCAGTAACAGTACTATCAAGTCCACCACTGATCGCTACCAAAACAGATTTGCACATTTTTTTACCCTTTAAAACTGCAAAAGTAAAAATTATGCTAGCACAATAAATTATCCTTGTTATCTTTGATAAAAAAAAGAGGTGCAACGATATTTTATAGAGATAGCCTATTTGGGGTCAGACTACTGCGGGTGGCAAATACAGCCAAACGCCAATACGGTTCAGGCTGAACTTGAAAAAGCCCTTAAAACTTTACTTAAAGAGGATGTAACAACAGTTGGAGCAGGCAGAACGGATACAGGTGTTCATGCCTCGTTCTTTGTTGCTCATTTCGATAGTAGCCAGAAAAATCTAAACTGGAATCAAAAGTTTTTTACCAGTCTTAATGAGATTCTCCCAAAGGATATAGCTGTAAAGGAGGTGGTGGCTGTTGTGCCAGAGGCACATGCCCGCTTTAGCGCCCTATCCAGAACTTACGAGTACAGAATTACACGGCACAAGGACCCATTCAATCTAAAAACCAGCTGGCTTTTTAAGGGTAACCTAAACCTTGAGGCTATGAAGTTAGCAGCAGGAAGGTTGGTTGATTTTTCTGATTTTACCAGCTTTAGTAAACTGGGGTCCGATGTTAAAACCAACAACTGTAGGGTTTTCTTCGCTTTGTGGGAAGTTCAGGAATCACAGCTGGTATTCACCATCAGGGCCGACAGGTTCCTTCGGAACATGGTTAGGGCAATTGTTGGAACGCTTATAGATGTTGGCAGGGAAAAAATATCCACTGCAGATTTTGTTGATATCATTACTTCTAAAGATAGGTCAAGGGCAGGAACATCCGCTCCAGCACAGGGATTGTTCCTTACAAATATCGAGTATCCTGTCGATATATTTTTGTAGAATAGAAGCACATTTAGCAACCATCATTCGAGATAAACTGTAACTTATAACGGTTATGCCAGCCCCCTTTTTTACTCAATATTTTTTTTTGTATTTCGATTCTTACTCTAACTAGGGTTATACCAGCTTGCAATCAAGAAGCTTAATATACTTCACATGGTTCGTTATGCCTAACGCGAGATGCTTGAATATTAAAATTCACTATTGTCCGGGGAAAAAATATGTCGTCCCTACGGGACGAGAGTTTTGCTTTAAGTAGCATATTACCAATATTTTGTCCCTACGGGACAGTCCCGTTAGGGACTAAAAAGAGAAAAAGACCCCCCTTTAAATCAAAGTCCCGTAGGGACGTAACAAAATCAACACACTAACAAAATATTGTGAATTTTCTCCGGACACTACTGATTAAGATTGATTGTCGTAGGCATAAACTAAACTGCTACAAGATGTCACTTTGTTCATTTTGCTAGCAGTATAGTATAAATAAAAAACTTCGCAATATGTTTTGCGAAGCTTTTATTGAAAAGTATATTGGGATTTGGGGGGCTTAGAAGATGGTTTTCAACTTCAGGGTAATTTCTTCGTCTGTACTATTGCCACTAATATTAGCGGTAGTTTTTTCGTAGCTAATAAAGTTCGCGCTTATTCTGGCAGAGTTTAGGTTTGCTTCCTGAAAATAAAATCTGCCATCAAAATCAGTAAACGCAACCTTGTTGGTTCCCTCAAGGCTAACGGTTGCTCCTGAGAGTGCTTCGCCGGTTGATGAATCAATTACCCGACCGGAAATCACGCCCATTGATGCAGAGGATGATTCAGCTGTCTCCTCATTGTTTTTATCATCATTTGCATTATTAGCAAATAGGTTGATGTTTAATATTAGCAGGATGCTAATTAGGATTGTGCTTAGCTTTTTCATATCTAATTTGTTTTGATGCAAATATACGGGGCCAATGTTAACCTAATATTAAAACCATTTAAGGCTTATGTTAACTTTAAGCTAAGCGAATAAAAAATCGGATGGCTAATCACTCATTGTTTTGCTGCTTCTTAGATTTCTTTTTTATTTTAAAGCGCGATTCCTCCCCTTTTAGCAGCCTTTCAATATTTTTCTGGTGTGTAAAGAGTAGGAGTATGGCGATGGCCATTGAGAATACTATTAGCGAAGGGGTAGTGGAGGAGAAGGCGAATATTAGTATGAAAGGGAATGTGAATGCTGCCACCATGGAGCTTAACGATACGTATTTTGATATGATTAGTGTTACCATAAAAACAAGGAAGGTAAATAATGTGGCGAGTGGGTGTAGCGCAAGAACTACACCAGTTAATGTTGCAACTCCCTTTCCTCCTTTAAATGAGGCAAAAATTGGGAAAATATGCCCAACCATTGCTGCTAATCCAAGAGCAAGCTGAAAGTTCACAAAATGACCAGTCTCAGGAATATAAAAATCAGTAAGATAAAGAAGCCTAACTGCTCCGTATCCTTTGAGCATATCTAGAATAAAAACAGGGAAACCTGCTTTTGCCCCTAGCACCCTAAAAGTGTTTGTGGCTCCGGCGTTTCCGCTACCATGCTCTCTTACATCAATATTGTAAAAAAGCTTACCCACCCATACTGATGTGGGTATGCTGCCAAGCAAGTATGCAAATACTATTGATAGTAATTTTAATCCCAGTTCCATGTTTTGAAATTATACAGACAAAGTAGACATATTTTTTTGTTCTATGCAAATATATTCTGTTATGAGCAATGGAGGAGGGCCTAATTGATTTTTCCCAAAACTCTTACAGGCATTAGTAACCAAAGTATTAGTTGGGAAAAATAGTTTAAATAAATTCAAACTTGTTTTAGAAATCACACATTTTGAAGGGGGGCACTTTTTTGTGTATGTTTTCTAAACATCCTTGTCATTGTCAAAAGGCATAAGGCTTATGGGCTCTATGTGTATTGTAGCTACAATTTCTAATTCTTTAAAAATAGCCTTCTCAATTCGATTGGTAAGTTCATGAGCCTCCTCAATACTCATGGTATTTGGGAGGTATATATGAATTGTTGTTTCCTTATGGTTTACGTAGTTATGAACGTGTACATGGTGCGAGAAAACGTTTCGTTCTGCAGCTTGGTTTGAAATATTGACTATACGCTGAACGAGATTAACCGAAGGCTTTTCGCCAAGAATTGAGTGCGATGAGCTTCTAATAATTTTATAGGCAGTGTAAAGAATAAATATTGAAACCACTATGCCCATAATTCCGTCCATCCACCATAGGTAACGCCCCAGGATTATACCAATAAGAATTGCCATGGATGATATAGCGTCGCTACGGTGATGCCAGCCATCTGCAGACACTGCTCTTGAACCTGTTTTCCGGCTAATATTAAACGAGTATTGGGCCAAAAGCTCTTTAAAAACTATAGAAACAATGGTTACTACTATGGCAATCGGGCCAAATATAGCCGACTGCTCTTCTTTAAGCCTTTCAATTGATTCTACAAAAAAGTTGTATGAGACACCTGCTAGTAAGCAGCCAATGAGTATGGTAGCAATCAGTTCGTAACGGCCATGGCCAAATGGATGGTCCTTGTCGGCAGGTTTCTGAGCAAGTTTTACCCCTATTATAAGGAATATGGAGCTAAGCGAGTCGCTTAATGTATGCCATGCATCTGCAATAAGCGCAACGGAGCCGCTAATTACACCTGCCCAAATTTTTAAGCCAAATAAAAGAAGGTTTGTGCCAATTGATGCCCAGCCTGCTTTAATTGAGAGGTTATACCCTTTTTTATTTTTAGAATTTTGGTTAGAAATTGGATTTAATGTTTCCTTATTCATTATCGAATTTTCTAATCAAAATCAACTGCCTCCTTCTTATCGGAGCCTGATTCGTTGTGATAGGTTCTGGGCCTAGTACGCGGAATAGAATCTTTTTTGCAAGCATTCTTAGTTATTTCAAAATCTTTCTTGTAACGTAACATATAAACCGATTGGTTTTCAAACCCGCTCAAAGTATTAATTTTCTTAAACCTGTAGTTTGATTGTAATAACTCCACGTTATGGTTACTAATGCAGAACTGGAAGTCAGGCCCGTAGTTTCTCATTGCCGTCATAAAATATAGCATAACATCGTAGCCCTGATATGAATACTGAGTAGGTTCGCTTCTGAAAGCGTCCCGGTATTTCGTGATGAAAGATTTTACATCATTATTTTGATAATCTACATAAAATGGGGTGAAAAGATGAAGTTGCAGCTGGTAATAGTATTCAATTTGAACGTTACGAAACTTCTTCCAGCGAGGGAATCCGTAAACGCTAACAGGATACTTATAAATTGTTGATAGGGTATGCAGGTTGCCCAGCAAATCACTAACAAAAGCCTCGTTGTTAGATGGTACGATTATCATGTTCTCCCTGTCAAGCGAGAGGCTATGGCTAATACGCTCCTGAACATCAGGAGAAGAGCTCCCAGCCTTGTATGTAACTTCTTTATAGTGGATAAGATCAGGTGAAGAGCAATCGGAGAAACGTTGGCTGATTTTTTCTTTTAAATTATCAATCATGCCAACGTTGGTACTATCTGCCTCGTGAACCAGAACAATATTTTGCCCTTCACAGAAGTTAATGCTTTCTGTAAACTGCTTTAGTTGTGTTGAGAAAGAAGGGTTTACCTGAAAAAGGTAAGGGTTTTTATCGAGCAGAAAATTGTTGGGTGATAGGGGGGAGACCATTGGTATGCGATTCTCAAGAGCAAAATCGGCAATTGGTTTAAGACATTCAGGATAAGCTGGACCAATAATTAGGTTTGCTTCCTGTAGCCCTTCCTCTTTGGTTAATTCTTTGGCGTTTTTGGCGTTTTTTCCAGTGTTATAAACAGTTAATTTAATTGATGTGCCTTGGTCTTTTAACGAGTCCAGTGCAATTAGGAGTCCCTGATAAAAATCAAGAAAATTTGCAGTATGCGAAGTAAGTACAACCCGATCATCCTCCTTTTTGGAATTGCTGTTCTCCCCATTTTTATCATCATCATCTTCATCATCGGGCTCATAATCGATTACTACCTCCTCGCTAGATCGAATTAATTCAGTTGTAAAAGGGAGCACAACCGCTACGTTGTAAACATCTCTCCAACGATTGTACTCAAAAGTATCGCAATCAACAGCGGGGGCATCCTCTTCATGAGCAAACATTTCTTGCGCTTTTTTATCGTCAACCAATGGTTCTGGGGTCTGAATAGTGTCGTTGGGGTTTCTGGGGATTTTTAGCACGGTACCCAGCTTTATGCCATCCTTAACTAAATCGGCATTGAATTTCTTAATGATATCTTCGCTTACATCATACTGTTTTGATATTGAGTAGAAACCCTCTTTTGGTTGTACCTCATGATAAATGAATCTATCCGATTTTTCGGGGCTATCGTCACCTAATGTCTCCACTTTTTCTTTAGGTATTAGCACTACCTGATTTACCTTCAATCCCTCTTCAACTTCGGGGTTTGCAGTAATAATATCCTCAATTGATATTTCGTATTTCTGCGATAGGCCAAAAAGAGTCTCTTTTCTTTTTGCAACGTGATAAATAAAGCTATCGTCCTTTCCTTCATCCTCAATATTATCGTCCTTTTGACTCTTTATGGGGATTTTTAAGGCTTGATCGGTTTGCAGCCCGAGGTAAATATCAGGGTTTTCCATTGCTATCTCCATTTGGCTCACGTTGTATGCCCTGCTAATCGAGTATAGTGTTTCGCCTTTGCGTACGATGTGTATGTAGTAGTAGCTGCCATCGATTTTAACCTTGTCGGTTGATATCTTAACGGTTGGGGAGCTTTCTTGCCCCAAAGCATTAAAGGTTGATGCCAAAAAAAGAATTAGTGTAGTGAAAAGTAACTTTCTCATCATTAACGATGGTTAATTTTTACAAATGAACTACAAAGTTAAGTAATCAAATCCTAATATAAACATAGTGGATTAATTTTAGCGGCAGGTTTTTTCCTAAAAAGTATTAAACCTTAAGCGCTAAGCAAGTCAAACAGTTTTTGAATATTTAGTATGATAATTTTTAAAATGCTCATTTTTGCCTACAATTTTTTAATTTTGAAAGGGAAACACTAAAAATATAATTCTATGAGAAAGTTAATTCTTTGTATATCAATTTTATTTGTATCCTCTGGCATTATTTTAGCGCAAAGTTTTGAGAATTTGGAGGAGGAGGTAAAGGAGTTACGTGAGCAAAATATAAATTTGAATCATAAGTTAGATGGCTTGCAAAAAACCATTGATGATGTGCTTTGGTTTAGCCGTTTGGATGATATAGCCTTTGTTGATAAGGTGTATATGTATGGGCCTCCTCCTGCAAATATTCCGAGCCCAACGGCTAGGGGGGCAAATAATCCGGTAAAATTTTGGTCGTACGTTTTTATTCCAAAGGATATTGACTATAGCAAAAAGTACCCATTGTTGGTTTTTCCGCATGGAGGAGTTCATGGTGATTTCTCAACATACTACTACCATATTGTTAGGGAACTTATGGCTCAGGGCTACGTTGTTGTTGCACCTGAATATCGCGGAAGTACAGGTTATGGAAGGAAACTTTGGGAGCAGATTGATTATGGAGGTCTTGAGGTGCAGGATGCCCATGCCAGCCGTAACTATATGATTGAGAACTACGATTTTGTTGATAAACGCCGGGTAGGTATTCTGGGCTGGAGTCATGGTGGCTTAATTTCACTATTAAATGTTTTTGAATATCCTGGTGATTACCAGTGCGTTTATGCTGGGGTGCCTGTCTCTGATTTAATCTCTCGTTTGGGCTACATGACCGATAGCTACCGAAAATTATTTTCCGCCGATTACCATATAGGTTCAACTGTTTACGAGGATATTCAGGAATACAAGCGCCGTTCACCAGCGTGGAACGCTCATAAACTGGAGGTTCCTTTGCTTGTTTACACAAACACAAACGACGATGATGTTGATGTGCTTGAGGTGGAGCATCTAATCAAATCGTTAAAAGCCGAAGGGAAAAAGTTCGAATATAAAATATTTCAGGATATACCAGGTGGGCACTCGTTTGATAGGATGGATACAAAGCACGCAAAGGAGGTGCGCTTAACAATATACGACTTTTTGGCAAAGTATCTTAAGCCACCAAAGGTGCTTAAAACGGTTGACCAAATTAATAGGGCAGCATACAGGTAGTAGAAATTGTTTTGGTTAGTAATATGTTTCAGCCTCAGCGTTTTTTATAAATGCTGAGGCTTTTTTTGTTCGTTTTTTGAGGAGGTTATTGTCTTGCATCTAGTTTTTCTTTAAATTTATCAAAATTAAAAGATTGCAAAGAAGACCAAACCTTAACCCTAAATAGATGGCTATTATTAATTTTTTTACAGACTGGCTACTTTCCATTATTTGTTTGTTTCAAAACAAATTTATGCTCATTGCCAATGAGGCTGTTGCTGCTGGTGGTCCCGAAATTGTTACCGAAAGTCATTCTCATGCGAGTATGGCGCCGCTGCTTTTTATTATCATGGCTCTTTTCATAGGTACCGCTACACGTTACGGGCTCAGAAAATCGGCAATGCCATATACAATTACATTACTCGTTTTAGGGCTATTACTAGGTGTAGCATACCGCGTAGGATTGTTCTCTACTTTTTGGGGGTTGGGTGATGATAGCGGTTTAGCTTTCTTTGGTGAGTCCATTAATTGGGCAGGACACATTGATCCGCATCTTATCTTCTATATTTTCTTACCAACACTTATTTTCGAGGCAGCTTTTGCGCTTCATGTTCATACTTTTAAGAGGTCTTTTACAAATGCTTTTATTTTAGCGGTACCAGGAATAATTATTGCACTTTTTATTACAGGTGCAGTAGCAATGCTTATTAACGCGCTAAATATTGGCTTAGGTGCATGGACCTGGCCTGTTGCATTAATGTTTGGTGTAATTATTAGCGCCACGGACCCCGTTGCCGTTGTTTCAATATTAAAGGAAGTGGGGGCTAGTAAAAAGTTAGCAACTCTCATTGAGGGAGAATCATTGCTTAACGATGGAACGGCCATTGTTATTTTTATGGTTTTTTTAACAGCAATAACCGGGTCGTCAGAAGGGAATAATGCTGTTGTTGAGTTTGTTAGAGTTGTGTTAGGAGGTGTTGCCGTTGGAGTTATTGTTGGGTGGATTGTTGTTACATGGCTTAAAAAAGTGTTTAACGACGCACTATTCGAAATAACGGTTGTTGTTGGAGCAGCCTATCTTGCTTTTTTTATTGCCGAGCACTTCTTTCACATCTCAGGTGTGTTGGCTCTTGTTGCTTTTGGTCTTATGATGGCAGGAATTGGCCGAACCCGAATTAGTCCTCAGGTTGCTCATTTCCTTCATGAGTTTTGGGAACTAGCCGCTTTTATAGCAAATACGCTAATATTCCTAATTGTTGGTGTGGTTATAGCTCTGCGTGTTTCTTTTACTACCCGTGACTTTTTAATTCTTCTCATTTTTTATATTACCATACTTGTTGTTAGGGGAGTGGTAATGGTTCTATTCTATCCCTTAATGAAGCGTATTGGCTATGGTCTTACTCCAAAAGATGGAATTATTGCCTGGTGGGGTGGCCTACGTGGAGCCATTGGGCTTGCCCTTGCATTAATTGTTGCCAGTGAAACATCTATTGACGCAGAGATCAGAACGCAAATCTTATCATTAACAGCGGGCATAGTTTTCTTAACCTCACTTATTAATGCAACAACCATAAAGCCGTTAATTGAGTGGCTAGGGCTAACCAAGGTTGGAGATGCACGCATGCAGCTGCTTAATCAAACCGTAGCAATGCTTCGTAGGGGTAGCGAGAAGGAGATTACCAAACTAAAGGAGAATCGGTTCATGTCAGGAGCCGATTGGGAAACCGTAGCCAAATACTTGCCCGAGGAGAAGGAAGAGGCGGCTACAAGTAACGACGTTGATACTCTCTACGAAACCCGGAAGCGAATGCTCTTAAAGGAGAAGGAGAGTTGCTGGCGACAATTCAGTGAAGGGTTGCTTAGCCCGGCCGCCGTTCAAAATCTTTCCGATGAAATTGACCATCTTCTTGATTTTAACGGCAAGGTTTCATTGGCACAAAGAAAGGATTTAGAGCAGCTCTGGGAAACACCAAAATTATTAGCCCGGCTGCAGTCTCTTCCTATAATGGGGGCTTTCTGGAGAAAGAGATTCTATAGAAAGCTAGCGTTAAGCTACGATTGCGCCCGAGGCTTTGTTGTGGCTAACGAGGAGAACTTAAAGAGCTTATCAAGTCTTATTATCGGTCTTTCAGCAGGTTCCGAGGCCATTACAAGAGAGGTTGAGAGGGTTTCTGGATTAGAGGATGAGATAAATGAGAATAGGATCATGGGGCTCACATTCCTTCGCAATCTAAAGGATACCTACCCTGAGGTTTACCATGCCATTGAAACCCAGATTGCCTCTCGGTCGTTACTAAACCATCAAATGTCTAATATTCGTAAGTTTGAGAGGCAGGGTAGGCTAGAACCAGCTGATGCTGCTGCTCTGGAAGCCTTTATCCAGAGCCAGATGAAGCAGATAATTGACTCACCGCCCGAAATTAAAACCACCGAATCGTTAAGGTATCTTAATTCGGTTCCAGCTTTATCCTCACTACCAGAGCAGGATGTAGAGTACCTTGCTTCATTGTTTCAGGAGAAAGTTTTCCCTATTGAGGGGAAGGTTGTAAATGAAGGGGAGGAGAGCGAGGGCTTGTATGTTATCGTCAGGGGTGCTGCAAGAATCGAGAAGGGGGCTGAATTGCTCAGGGTAGTGCAGCCAGGCTCTGTTATTGCTGCGTATGATGTTCTCAACGAGTCTCCTGTTTGGGCTTCCTACATTGCCGAGGCTCCAGTAACAGCACTAAAGCTAAGCTCGTCAGTTTTACATAAAAACCTAAAGCGCAAACCTGTGCTACATGAAAAGTTATGGCTTTTTGCAGGCTTTGAGATGGCGGAGAGGCTTCTGGTTAAGGTTGAGCCCTGGGCTAGCTGGAGGACAAGAAAGTTGAGTAAATTTATTAATAGTGGCAGGCTCGTTAATGTTACTCCGGGTGAAAGGTATAGCTTTACCGATAAGGTTATAGTTTTATTGAAAGGTGAAATTTTTGAACAGGATGAGAAGGTTCTGTCGGCACCAGCTTTACTTTCAGGAGTAGAGATTAAAGCGAATACTAAGTCTTTACTTTTTGTTATAGATAACCAACAGAAAGTGAAGCCTGAATAACGAAATATTAGATCATTTTTTTGTTATATACACGCTGCATAATAATACGTACTCGGTATGAATGTATTAAAGTATCTATTGTTAATCATTATTTCCCTTACTTTAGGGTCATGCATCTCTGTACGCTTTGAGAACCCCCAGCCCATTGATGCAGATAGAATAACAGAGTTTCCCGGTTATCTGGCCGGGGTTTACTCCAGCGAGGAGAATGATACTTTACAAATAAGACGACAATCATTTAAATACAAGGAAGATACAGTGGATATCTCAGGAAAAGTATCTGCAGAAGAGTTTGTTCTTAAGCAGCTTGGTAATTTCTATGTGTTAAGTATTCAGAGTAATGATATTTGGGATGTTTACCTACTGAAGAAGGTTAATGATAGTATAAACGTGTTCTCCTTTCAGTTTGACAGAGATAAAACGGACGATTTACTGGATGAACTTAACAGAATTACACAGGTTAAGCAGGTAAAAGATGAGGATGGTGAGTTAGATTACCTGCTCGTTAACCCTACTGGATCGGAATTTAGTATGATGATAAGTTCTGGTATCATATCCAATAGCATTGAGTTTACATTGATAGAAGAGGGAGAGGAGTAGCCATTATATTTTAACAATTGCAATTCCATTGCAGACACTTTAGTCTTAAGCGATACTTCTGATTTTTTTTCGGTTTAAAGTCTAAGCTAAAAATACCCAACGTTGGGTATTTTTTTTTGGTTAAAAATGTCATTAATTGCATTATAAAATATCCAAGTTCATGATATTAGCATATATCACTATGGCTATAATGTTGAATAATTCGGGGCGTCATTGCCTGCTCAGAATTGCCCAACTCGAATTGACTACCTCAATTAAAGACTCTAAATCGATATGCAATGAACTTCAACCCCGAGGTTAATATTAATAACATTAATTATCTAACCATAAATTTTTAAAGCACTCTGGTCATGAAAAAAATAACAATTATTTTACTCGTATTAGCAACTCAATTGCAGGCACAGCAAGCTCAAAACTTATTAACCCCCACCGATATTTTGGTGTATGAGGATTTTTTGATATCAGATGGTTTACATCCCCATAATATTACTCCATATTACGATAGCACATATATACACAGGATAACAACAGCCAACAAAACTTCTGTTGCAAAAGAAATAATCAGCAGTATTTTTAATAATGAATACCCATTATTAAGCATTGGAAATGATGACGAATTTTTCCCCTATTCTGCAACAGAAAATCGTCAAACACTGGGTTTAACAGCACTAGCAAGAGAAATAGGCAGATTTCCTGAAAATTATAAGATTGAAAACGAAAAGAAAGCACACACATTAATTAAAGACAGCTTAACAGAGCAATTTGCCGGTTTCCTTTTTTTTGATCAATGGGAGTTTGATCCGGAAAAATTCACTTTTAAAAAAGAAGTATTGGGTTTTGATTTTATCCGTAGCTATACATTCTACTCAGAAAAGGTTAATGCCAATGCTTTTCGCATATTTTACCCTGATGAAGTTTTTCAGGATGGTATGAAAAATTTTAATAAAACATTTCATGCTGAATACGAATTTATCTTGTCGTATGCCCCATGCATGTATCCTGATGATGCAAGTAATTATGAGATAATAAGCCTTGAACCAATGGACCTGCCTTTGGATAAAAGCCTGCTAGATCATCTTAGAAGTAAATATACCAATATAAGAACTACTTTGGCACCTATGCTTGCGGGGTATAACAAAAGATTGCTCGTTAAAACCATACTTGATAAAGTGAAGAGCGGTAATGTGCCGGCCTATGATTATAGAACAAATAGCAAGCTTTCCAATGATGATGTTTTTATTAGATTGAATAAGGTTGATACAGTAAGGACAGGAAGTTATGGGCAAGAAAAAGACACCCTATTTGTTGAGCCTTACCCTTTGGAGCAATTCTACTCCATTATTTTTATTGAAGATTGGTACCTGAACCCCAAAACAGGGCAGATACGTAAAAAAGTTAATGAGTTAGGGCTTGTTCGCGGGTATATGGATGAAGAAAAGTACTTAGAAACAGGAAATAGAGAAGATTTGGAGTGGAAGAAAGAGATTGTATTTAAGGTAATGCTAAACGAGGAGTAGGGTTATTAAAGATTTTTTGAAGCAGATACCAACCCTCGCAAATAAGGGATGCCTGCGAATTGAACTAATGGAGTAGTAGCACAATAAATAACCAACATAGTAAGCTAAAGTAACTTAAAAATACCCAACGTTGGGTATTGATTTTTATTGAGGAAAACTTTTAAATTGCAGTAATATTAAGAAGGAGTCCACTACGAAAAGTAAAAAGTATTAGAATTGTCACATTGAGCGAAGTCGAAACGTGCTGTATTTCAGGATATTCATTCTTCGATTCCGCTTAGATGACCTTAAAAAGTGCTTTTCGGAGTGGATTCAAGAATATAATTAAATGTAAGTAATTACTGTTTAGATTATTCAGTAACCCTTTTTTTAAATGTTCATAATATTTGCTCTTCATTTAAGGCTTTATAGTGCAATCAAATTAATTCTAAAATGAGTTGTTATGAGAAGGATAGTAATGCTGTTTCTAATCTTTATAGTATCCTGTCAAACTATTAAAGGGCAAGAGCTAAAGTTTGCCGTACCGGGTAGTAAACAGGGTAAAATTAATGTTACAACGGGAAAAATTGATAACAACGAGTTCTCAATGGTAATAGAGGTTGAATGGCTCGATAAGGAATTACAACCCGTTGATGATGAAAACTCCTACATCGTGTTTAGTAAGGAGGCCGTGGAACTTCCTGGTAATGGAAGTATCCGATGCAAAACCTTCAATGAAAAAAAAGGGAATAATTTCTATTTCAATAAATCTTTAACGCTCAATTTTGAGATTAACGAGGCTTTTGTAGTGGATAATAATGAGTTCTCTGTCGATTTCCCTTTTTACTATGCACCTAATGTTGAGGATGCCCTCGACCAATCTAAATGGATTAGTTTTATGGCAAAATCGCCACGGAACTATATGGCTCAGTTCAGCATTAACCCAGATGATGTAAAAGATTTAACCCCACCAAAAATTATCATACTATCTCCAATGGGGGTAATGGAGGGGTTCCGGCCCCAAGTTTACGATAAGGAGCTTGAAGTTAAGGTTCTCGTTAAGGATAGAAGCATTGTTTCTAATGTTAATATTAACAATACAAAAGCCATCGCTTTAAATGATTCAGTTTATATTGCCAAGGTACATTTCTCTCGTGTGGGCGGCACATATCCCATTACAGTAGTTGCCTCCGACAATTTTGGGAATCAAGGAGAGAATGAGTTCCTTGTAGAAACAAAGCTTGCCGATGAGTTGGCTCCAAAACATTACGCAGAGCAAAAGAAGGTTGAGATGATTTCCGATGTTGATACCTTAATTCCTAACATTGGAAAAACATTTGAGAACCGTTATGCATTGATTATTGGTAATGAGGATTATCAATCTCATCAAAAGGGCCTTAATTATGAGTCTAATGTAGAGTTTGCAAAGCGCGATGCAGAGGTTTTTAAAGAGTATGCTAAGAATACGCTGGGTATAAAGGAGTCTAACATCATATTTCTTCAGGATGCTAAGTCAATTGAAATGCATCGGGGTATAAATCAAATTAACAGGTTGCTAAAGGCATCTGAGGGTAAGGGAGAGGCTGTTGTTTTTTTTGCAGGTCACGGCTTCCCTCATGAAAAGACCAAAGAGGCATACATTATTCCAGTTGATGTTAGCGGAAACGATTTAGAGTTTGGGATTAAGCTAACAGATCTCTATGCTAAGCTGAGTGAGCACCCTGCTAAAAGCGTTACGGTATTTCTTGATGCTTGTTTTAGTGGTGGTGGGCGTGATCAGGGATTACTTGCTGCCAGGGCAGTGAGGATAAGGCCAAGAGAGAATGCCGTTTCTGGAAACATTGCTGTCCTTTCGGCAAGTAGCGGAAACGAGTCGGCTTTACCTTACCGAGAGAAGTATCATGGAATGTTCTCGTACTACCTTATGAAGGGCCTTCAGGAGTCGCAGGGTGATATTACTCTGGGTGAATTAGTTGAATTTGTCAAGACAAAGGTGTCTACACGATCAATCATTTCAAATAACAAGGAGCAAACACCTACCTTAAATATTAGTTACCAATTGGGCGATAATTGGAGAAATTGGCAGTATAACCATTAGACATTACCTGCTTTATGATTTTATAATAAAGAGATAAATACCCTAAAACCTATGTTAAAAAAACTCATCTTACTCATAACAGTTCTTTGTTTCTGCCTGTTAGGTAATCATCTGTTTGCACAAGATAATTCAACAATAGAAAAAGGAGCGGATCCAAATAGGGATTATGCGCTTAAATACCTTAAATCTTTCGAAAGTTTTGTAACCAACCCCGACAGCTTCTTTGTGCATGGGCAAAGAAATTTACTGCTCTTTGATAATACTAAGGCGAAGAGAATACACAATTTTATGTCGCCTAAGAAAAGGTTTAAGGGCCGCATAACACCCGACAGCCTTTATAAACACATAGTTAATTATTTCCCCGATGGGTTGGGAATGGTTTATAAACCTGATAGTTTAGAGTATATTGCCAAAAAGAAAAGTTTTGCTAATCCTGTTTACGCATATAAGGTACCGGTTGAGTTCTCTGGATTTCGTAAGGACGGCTCTTTGCAGAGCTACCAGTACGATCAGTATATCTATGTAAAAACAGATAAGGAGTCGAATAGAAGTATAACAGCAGTTCAGAATGACCGATACCATAAGAAAAAATTTGGGAAGCAGATTTTTAGGGAAGGATTCTTGATGGAAGCAAGGGTTAATGCCTTTAATACGCAGGTTAATGTCTCTCATAACCAGTATTTTGATGGTTTTATTGATTGCACTTATGCTGATTTTTATTATGATTGGGGTTATGATTGGGAAAATCCCTATAGGGTCACTGAAACTAGCGTTAATTATGGTCGTGCTGCATATTTTAATTCTTTTTCCAATTATGGTTTAGATTTTATTTACATGCTTAAACCCTTTCTTGGCTTTGGCTTTGGAGTATCTACCTATAATTATGCTCCTACATATGATATTGAGTTAGCGAACTATCAATTACCAGAAATTGCAGGGTATATACCCACCATTTATACTGGTACGAGGGGACTTTTTGATGAAACTAATGAAGGATGGTATTACGATTTTCAGTATCAGTCACATTTGGAACATAGAATAAATATTTCCACTGCTGCTTTACCACTTTTTATAAGGCTGCAGCTGGGCGGAAAGGTTCTTAGTTTTTCAACTGACTTGGGACTGATTTATATCCCCGCTCCCCGCTACGATAGCTATCTCGATGGAACGGTACGCTACTTTGGTATCTCAACATCAACCGGTGAGCTGGTAACTAGCAATCCGAGTATGGGGTTTGGTACCTATTCTTATGATAATGAGTTGGTGCACTCCTATCAGGCTGAAAACAGCCAAACGCTCCTATTTGCAAGGGCAAACCTTTCAATTCAACCCTCAAAGTATTTCTACTTTAACTTCTCATATAGTTTCCATAGCCTAGTGGAACTTGAATATACTGAGCAGTGGCATATGTGGGATATGTATGCACTTAGGCTCCCCAATGCCGATGACATGAAAGGGTATAACAATTTAAACATTGAATTTGGAGTGGGGTTAAACCTTAATAATATTTTTCTTAAATAATAAAATTGAATGCCATGAAAAGGTTAAATCAGTATTCAATAGTTTCTTTTCTCTGCTTAGTAGTTCTTACTTTAGTAATGATACAATGCAAAAAGGAGGAAATACCAGCGGTTGAAGTTAAAACGTACGAGGCTACAGATATTACTGGAAACAGCGTAACCATTAAGGGTGAGATTATTTCAACGGGAGGGCTAGAAATAACAAAGCGTGGAATATGTATTAGTAAAAATCAAAATCCGACACCTGTTGATGGGCATATTGTGAGTACTTCTTCGGAGGATATTTTTAGCGTTCAGGTTGAAAAATTAAAGGGAAATTCTAAATTATATTACCGGGCATTTGCTGTTTCAAGTGCAGGAACTTTTTTTGGGAACGAACTAACTTTAATAACAGCCAAATCCGAACCTAATGTTAAAACAATTGAAATTAACTATATTACTAGTACTATAGCATTTTGTGATTTTGAAATAACACATGATGGTGGGGCTAATGTGGAATTGTGTGGGTTGGTTTGGAGTAAAACACCCAATCCTACCATTGAAAATAATTTGGGTGTTTTTTCAATTAATGATGAAAGTTTTTTTAATACTGGTTTCGCTTCAAATTTATCACCTGTTACAAAATACTTTATAAGGCCATTTGCTAAAAATTCTATAGGAGTGGGATATGGAGAAGAAAAGGAGGTAACAACTAATTCTATTATTAATGGAGGAGTAGTTTATGATGTTGAGGGTAACATATACCCTACTGTTAAAATAGGAACTCAAATTTGGATGGCAAAGAATTTGATGACAACTAAGGATAGAAACGGAATTCAATTAGATGAAGTTACTAATACACAGGATTGGATAGATTTAAATTCTCCGGCTTATTGTTGGTATAATAATGATAAGAATTATTATGGGAAGGTTTATGGTGCCTTATACAATTGGTATGCAGCAAATAGTTTGGACTTGTGTCCAACTGGTTGGCATATTCCATCTCGTGATGAGTATTGGGTTCTAAATGACTATTTAGGTGACAATAGTGCATACAAACTTAGGGAAACAGGAGATAACGTTTGGGCTGAATTTACTGAAGGGGTCACTAATGAAACAGGATTTTCAGCGTATGCAGGTGGTTTGAGAGGTGATGATGATTTTGAAGGTATAGGATATTCTACTTACTGGTGGTTATCGTCAATATCTTGGAATAGTGGTGGGGATTACTGGGAAATTTATAGTGGCTGGTCAAGTATATATGATAGTAACAAGGACTTTAATTCTGGTTTGTCGGTAAGATGTGTTAAAGATTAAATTTAGTAGCAAGCACAAAAGATTGCAGAGTTAGTAATATCGAAAGTACGTAAGGGTGAAATGCCCCCAACTGTAACTATTGAGGAGTTGAGGGAACTGGATGTATTGTAGGTTTCGTACCCGCCCCTTTGATTGCCTAAAGCGATGCACTGAGCAGTTAACCAGCCCCCCCACTACCGCACGATTCCATCGTGTGGTAACGAAGGTTTTTTTGCTAAGGCAAAAGCCACACGCTGCAATCGTGCG